>JBBQOR010000539.1:0-2491 GCA_038331055.1 Burkholderiales bacterium | reverse complement strand
GGGATGGCGGCAAACAGGCCGATCGCGGTGGCCACCAGCGCCTCGGCGATGCCCGGGGCCACGTTGGCCAGCGTCACCTGCTGCAGGTTGGCCAGCCCGACGAAGGCATGCATGATTCCCCAGACGGTGCCGAACAAGCCGACGTAGGGGCTGACCGAGCCGACCGAGGCGAGAAAGCTCAGGTTGCTCTCGATGGTGTCGAGCTCACGCTGGAAGCTCGCGCGCATGGCACGCCGTGCGCCATCAAGCTGCGTGCTGGCGTCCAGCCGGCGCTCGCGCAGCTTGAGGAACTCGCGCATGCCGCTGGCGAAGATGCGCTCCATCGGCGATGTGATCTCCTTGTCGGCGACGGCCTGGTTCAGTTCGGTCAGGCTGCGCCCGGACCAGAACTCGCGCTCGAAGTCATCGTTGCGGCGGCGCACCCGGGCCAGGCCGAAGAGCTTGGCGAAGATCACCGTCCAGCTGGCCACCGAGACGATCATCAGGCCGGCCATCACCAGCTGCACCACCAGGCTGGCCTGCAGCACCAGCGCGATGATCGACATGTCCTGGCTCATGGCGCGATGGGCCGTGCGGGAAAGGGGGTCTCTTCCCGGTGCACGCGCAGCGTGTGGCAACGAACGGCAGGTGAGACGGAGCCTTGCATCGGCGCGCAGTTTATGCGCGCCGCGAGCTGCCTCCCGAGTTGCCTCCCGGTGCAGGCCGACGCCGGCGTGCCGGGCCCAGCGTGCCGAGCCAGTTGCGCAGACGCGCTTTCAGGCCGGGCGCAGCGGCCACGGGCGCGGCGGCCACCGGCTGTGCATCGATGAAGCGCCGCAGTGCGCGCGCCATCGACTCGGCCGAACTGAAGCGCGCGGCCGGTTCGCGCGCCATGGCGCGCATCGTGATGGCCGACAACTCGCGCGGCATCTTCGAGCGCAGCACGTGCGGCGCGCGTGGCTGGCCGTGCAGCACCGCCTCGACGATGCCGCCCAGGCTGCTGCCGTCGAAGGGCTTGATCCCGGTGAGCAGTTCGTAAAGCACCACGCCGAGCGCGTAGACGTCGCTCTGCGGGCCCCCCGGCGCGCCGCGCAACTGCTCGGGCGACAGGTAGTGCGGTGAGCCGGCCACACCGCGTGAGCCGAGTGCGGGTGCAGGCATCGGCTCGGCCGGTGCCGCACGCTGAGCGATCTGCGCCAGGCCGAAGTCCAGCAACTTGGGCCGCCCGCGCCGGGTCAGGAACACGTTGGCCGGCTTGATGTCGTTGTGCACCACGCCGCGCGCATGCGCGTAGGCCAGCGCATCGGCCAGCCGCCGCACCAGCAGGGCGGACTCGTCGACCGTCGGCCGCCAGTCTTCGCGCAGCGCCTGCTGCAGGTCGCGCCCGCGCAGCCGCTCCATCGCGATGTACACGCAATGCGCCGACAGCCCGGCGTCGTGCACGGTGACGATGTGGCGGTGGCTCAGACCCGCGGCGGCGCGTGCCTCGTTGAGGAACAGGCCGTCGAGCGACAAGCGCTGGGGCCCGGGCAGGCCCAGCTGGATCGTCTTCACCGCCACCACGCGTGACAGCAGCGGGTCCCAGGCTTCGTGCACTTCGCCCAGGCCACCGGCGCCCAGCGGGCGCTTGATCGCATAGCGGCCGATGTGCGACAGCGTGGGCAGCAGCGCCACCTCGTGCGCACCGCCTGGCGGCTCGGCGCCGAGGTCGGTGACGATGTCGGGCAGGTCGGTATCGGCCGCCGGACGCGACGAGTTCACGCCCCCCGGCGGGTCCGAATCGAGAGGCGGCAGGGAATGCAGGTCGGCAGGCATCGCGGCGCGCAGAGTACCCGGCGGCGGCGGTGTGCGGGCCGCCGAATGCGTGCCATCGGGCCGCGTTCTCACGTCCGGTCACCAATCGCGCGCAATCGGTTACGCCTGTGCGACGCGGCGCACGTTCAGGCCCCTAGATCGGCGGGGCTTCACCCCCTACGAGTAGGGCTGGGGACGCTGCGGCGGCGTGCCTATAACGGACGCATCGACGCGCCGGGCCCGCCGCGTCGCGTGCATCGAGGGCCCGGTCCGCCAGCGGTGGCCACAGCGCCGGCCGCACGACGGTTCTGCGAGTTCTCAACCAGTTCTCAAACCGAAGGAAATGACATGGCAAGAACATTAGGTTCCTGGTGGATCAAGGACGGCATCGACGGTCGTCGCATCGAAGCGCAGGGCTTCGCGGCGCTGATGGGCTCTCTGCCCGGCTACGCGTGGACGCAGGACCACGGCGACTCGGGCGTGCTCGAGAAGGACTTCGTCGAGACCGCCAGCTATACCGAGAAGATCGACCAGGTCGACGCGGTGCAGATGTCGTCTCACGGCAACCCCGACGCCTTCTCGGTCTGGGGCGGATCGGTCTCCACCTCCGACACCATCCGTTTCGGCAAGAGCGACCTGGAGATCTTCGCCAGCCACGCCTGCCACCTGCTGGAGAACTCGGCCGCGCACCCGATCGGGCGCTGGTGCGGTGCCTTCG
>JBBQOR010000538.1:0-2499 GCA_038331055.1 Burkholderiales bacterium | reverse complement strand
CGCCGTTGCTCGGCCGGGTCGCCGGTATCGCGTTCGAAGAACAACGCGTAATGCAGGCCCAGCCCACCGGCCAGGATCAGCGCGACCAGATGAAACAGCGAGATCTCGATGCCGGCGACGCGCTCCACCGCCAGCACCAGGAAGGTGGCCAGCGTCATCGGCGCCAGCACGTGAAACGCGCGGCGCACGCTGCGCAAGGCGATGGTGATGGTCAGCACCAGCAGCAGGCTGGCGACCAGCAGCGCCTGCAGGATGCGCGTGCGGTAGGACGCCACCAGCGATTCGGAGGCCGCCTTCAGGTCGAGCAGGCGTACGTCGCCGCCGCTGTCTGCACCGAGCGCCTGCAATGCGGCGACGTCGTGCACGCCGCTGACCGTGCCTAGGCCCAGCCAGTGCCCGTCACGCTTGACCAGCATCGCCGCCAGCCGCTGACCCAGCGGGGTCTGCGCGTAGCGCTCGGGCGTCAGTGGTGGCAACGTGCGTGCGGCTTCCACGTCATCAAGGAACGGCTGAAACAACCCGGGGCGGAACGGCAGCCCCTGCAGCGCCTCGTTCAACGCCTGCTGCAAGGTGGCGCGATCAGGCAGCTTGCGCTGGCGCGCCTGCTGCAGCGCCAGCGGCGGCAGGTAGCGCGAGGGCAGCTCCAGCGCGTCCACCGCGTGGCTGGCGACCAGCGCATCGACTTTCGGCTGCAGCGTTTCCGACAGCGCCAGCACACCTTGTTCCGTTGGCGCCTGCAGCACCAGCAGGTAACGCACATCCGGTGCACCCAGCGCCTCGCGCAAGCGCGCGTCGTGCTGCAGCATGGCCGGCGGCACCGGGGTCAGCGCGGCGAGGTTGTTCTGCCAGAACGGGCCCGGCGCCAGCATCAGCATCAGCACGATCGCCAGCGTGACCAGCAGCGGAATCCAGCGCGGCCGCGGCAGCTGATCGACCAGCGCGCGCGCCTTGATCAACCAGCGCATGTCAGCCACGTCGCGCACCCGTCGCGGCAGCAGATGCGGCAGCAGATAGCGGGTACTGAAGCCGGCCACCAGCAAGCCGACGATGGTGAATACCGCCAACTGTTTGAGCCCGTTGACGCCGGATGCGTAGAAGGCCAGATAGGCGATGCAGGCCGAGGCGATCGCGGTCAGCAGCAGCGGCCACAGCGCATGCACGCTCTGCACCGCGTCCTCACCGGCACGGCGATGGCTGAGCACGCGGATCGGGTATTCCTGCGCCACACCGAGCAGCGTGAAGCCGAACGCCAGGGTAATGCCGTGCACCTCGGGGAAAGCCAGCGTCAACGCCGCGATACCGGCCAGCGCCGCGCTGGCGATCGGCAGCGCCGACAGCAGGAGCGAACTGAGGCTGCGGTAGGCCAGCAACAGCAGCGCAATGAAGCCGATGGTGGAGATGCGCCCGATCCAGTCGGCCTGATGGCGCGTCTGCGCCCCGATCACCACGCTGAAGTAACCCGGCCCGCTGAGATCGAGCGTTGCCCCCGCACTGCCCGGCAGCGCGTGAAAGGCCTGCTGGATGCCATCGATCGCCCCCTGCTGCGCGCCCGGATCGAAACCGGCCGCCACGGTCTGCACCAGCAAAAGAGCTTCGTGCCGGGGCGTGAACCAGACCCCGTCGCGCAATTCGGGCGACTTCGCCGGCGCCCAGCGCTGCGCCAGCTTCAGCATTTCCAGGGTCGGGTCCCGCGGCAGCAGGCCTTTCAGCAGACTGGCCGCGGGTGAGGACAGATCATCCAGTCGCTGCTGCAGTTGATCCCTGAGATACGACTCGTCCAGCGGCTGCGTATCCAGCGTGGGCGACAACAGGTAGCGATACGGCAACAGGGCGGGATCGAGCGCGCTCAGGTCGAAACTGCCGTTGAGCACCTGGCTGTAGCGCGGGTCATGCTGCAAGGCCTTGACCAGGCCCTGGCTCAGCGTCGCCAGCTGCGCATCGGACTGGCCGACGCCGGCCATGGATGGCCCAGTGCCGCGGGCGCAGGATGCGCAGGAGCGGCTGATCGACAACAGCAACAGACGCGAGCCGGGGCCGTCACCGACCTGCTCCATCAACAGGCGCTGGTCGGGCGTGGTCGGCGCGGGCATGAAGCTGCGCAGGTCGGTGCTGATTTTCAGCCGCTGGCTGACCATCCAGCCCAGCCCGGCCAGTGCCAGCAGCCAGGCGATCAACAACGTGGCTTGAGCGCCCCGGCGCATGCTCAGGGCTTTTCCTGGCACAGGGTCTGCAGCGCTTCGCGGGTGGGCTGCGCCGGCATCTTCGTTGCCAGCGGGCCGAGCAGATCGACCGCCAGGTCACCGTCGGCTTCCTGCATGTGCATGCAGCGCGATTGGCGCTTGAAACCGTCGATGCGAATGCTGGCCACCGTGCGGGCCACGGCGGGGTCGCGTGGCACCAGGGTCAGCGCCCATGCGCCATTGGCATTGCCGATCTGGCGAATATCGAAGGCCTGCTGCAAACGCTGTGCATCGCCGCTGAGCAGGGCCACGAAGCTGT
>JBBQOR010000537.1:0-2502 GCA_038331055.1 Burkholderiales bacterium | reverse complement strand
GGCCGAGCTGCCGGGGCGGCGCGACAGTGCCGGGCAGTCGCCGTTCTGGGACGGGCTCGGCCGCCACTTCTACAGCGGCGACCCGGCGCAGGCGGCCGAGCGCTTCGGTGCCGACTGGCGTTCGCACGTGGCCTCGCTGCTGCCGCGGCAGCTGGTCTACGCGTCCTTCCTGACGCCAGCAGCACAGTCGGCCATCGCGCAGGTGTCCGACGCCGCGCGGCTGCAGCGCGACGTGCTGGAGGAAGCCGGCCTGATCTACGACCACCATGTCGGCATCGACGACGGCGGGCCGGTGCTCGAAGCCGCCATCGATGCGCTGGGGCCCGTGCAGGCGGCCCGGCGGCTGCGGGTGCAAGGCGCCGCCTCGGGCCACGGCGTGGCCGCCCGGCTGCCCTATCTGGTGCTGCGCGACGCCGCCAGCACGGCGCCGCTTGCGGCACGCCTGCTGGGCAGCGCGGTCGACGGCGCGCTGCGCCTGGACGACGCCCAGATGGCGATGCTCGGGCTGGCCAGCGGCGACACGGTCTGGGCCCACGCCCTGCGCGGCTGAAGGTGCACCAGCGACGGTGACCAGCCGCAGCCATCGCCGCTGTCATGATCGGCTGCGCTGAACGATCAGGCGCCACGACTCGGAAGGAGACCGCATGGCCACGCTGCACACCGACGTTGCGATCATCGGCGCCGGCACCGCCGGCATGGGCGCCTACCGCGCTGCGCTCGCGTACACCAGCCGGGTGCTGCTGATCGAGGCCGGCGCCTACGGCACCACCTGCGCCCGCGTCGGCTGCATGCCGAGCAAGCTGCTGATCGCCGCGGCCGACGCCGCCCACGGCGCCCAGCAGGCCGCGGCCTTCGGCGTACACGCCGCGCCCGTGCGCATCGACGGCCCGGCCGTGATGCACCGGGTGCGCGAAGAGCGGGATCGCTTCGTCGGCTTCGTTACCGATGCGGTCGAGCGCTGGCCGGCCGAGCACCAGCTGCACGGGCGCGCGCACTTCATCGACGGCCATACGCTGCAGGTGGACGGCGAGGCCGGCAGCACGCGCGTGGAGGCCGCGCGCATCGTCATCGCCACGGGCGCGCGGCCGGCGCTGCCGCTGGAGTGGCGCGCCAGCCTGGGCGACCGGCTGCTGATCAACGACGACGTGTTCTCGTGGCAGACGCTGCCGCGCTCATTGGCGGTGGTGGGCGCCGGCGTGATCGGCCTGGAGCTCGCGCAGGCGCTGCACCGGTTGGGCGTGCGCGTGCGGCTGTACGCGCGCGGGCCTCAGGTCGGCCCGCTCACCGACCCGGCACTGCAGGCGCTGGCCGCGCGCGAGTTTGCCGCCGCGCTGCCGCTGTCGCTGGGCGTCACGGCGCTGACGCCGCGGCGCGAAGGCGACCAGGTGGTGGTGCAGGCGCTGACCGACGGCGTCATGCACGAGGAGCGCTTCGATGCGCTGCTGGCGGCCACCGGCCGGCGGCCCAATGTCGATCAGCTGGGCCTGGCGCAGAGCGGCCTTCCGCTGGATCTGGCCGGCGTGCCGCAGTTCGACCGCCGCACGGCGCAGATCGGGCAGAGCAGCGTTTTCATCGCCGGCGATGCCGCCAGCGACCGCCCGCTGCTGCACGAGGCCGCCGACGAAGGGCGCATCGCAGGCGACAACGCCGGGCGCTACCCCGACGTGCGCGCGCACCCGCGGCGCACGCCGCTGGCGGTGGTCTTCAGCGACCCGCAGATCGCGCTGGCCGGGCACAGCCACGCTGAACTGGTCGCAGCCGGCACCGACTTCGAGACCGGCCGCGTGTCTTTCGAGGACCAGGGCCGCAGCCGTGTGATGCTGAAGAACCGCGGTGCGCTGCACGTCTACGGCGAGCACGACAGCGGCCGCTTCCTCGGCGCCGAGATGCTCGGCCCGGCGGCCGAACACCTGGGCCACCTGCTGGCCTGGAGCGCGCAGCGTGGCGACACGGTGCAGCAGATGCTGGACAGCCCGTTCTACCACCCGGTGATCGAAGAAGGCCTGCGCAGTGCCTTGCGCGATCTGCGACGCTCATTGCGCATGGGGCCGGTGCCAGTGCCACAGTGCCTGGACTGCGGGCCCGGCGGTTGATCAGTCCGTGGACGCCAGCGGCGGCATAGACTGCGCAGCATGAAGATCGACTTCGTCTCCGATGTGGCCTGCCCCTGGTGTGCCGTCGGCATCAACGCCCTGGAACAGGCGCTTGAGCGTCTGGGCCCGGAGGTCCATGTCGAGCTGCAGTTCCAGCCCTTCGAGCTGAATCCCGACATGCCGCCAGAAGGCGCCGACACCGGCGAGTATCTGGCGCGCAAGTACGGCGCATCGCCGGCACAGTTGGCGCAGACGCAGCAGACGCTGCGCGAACGAGGCGCGGAGGTCGGCTTCACTTTCGGCGAACGCCCGCGCGTGTGGAACACCTTCGATGCGCACCGGCTGCTGCACTGGGCCGGTCTGCAGTCGGCCGCGCAGCAGCGCGCCTTGAAGCACGCGCTGCTGCAGG
>JBBQOR010000536.1:0-2507 GCA_038331055.1 Burkholderiales bacterium | reverse complement strand
CAACCCCCCCCCCCCCCCCCTGTGTTTGTTGGGGTGGTTGGGGGGGCGCCCCCCCCCCCCCCCCCCCCCCCCCGCGGCCCGATGCTGACGAGTGGCCCCCATACAGGCCGAACGGGTCGACTCTTTTCTCAAGCGAGCCATGAAGCCCACACCGATCAGCCTCGAGTTTTTCCCGCCCAAGACGCCCGAGGGCGTGGTCAAGCTGGCCGCCACGCGGCAGCAGTTGTATGCCTTGGAGCCCGAGTTCTGCTCGGTCACCTACGGTGCCGGCGGCAGCACGCAAGGCGGCACGATGCAGACGGTGCAGGCGATCCTGGCCGAGGGCATCTCTGCAGCACCGCACTTCAGCTGTATCGGCGCCACGCGCGACGGCATCCGCGAGCGGCTGGCCGAGTTCGAAGCCGCCGGTATCCGACGCCTGGTGGCGCTGCGCGGCGATCTGCCCAGCGGCTACGGCGGCGGCCACGGCGAGTTCCGCTATGCGAGCGAACTGGTGGCCTTCATCCGCGAAGTCAGCGACCGGCGCTTCCACATCGAGGTCGGTGCCTACCCCGAATTCCATCCGCAGGCGAAGTCGCCCGAGGCCGACCTGGACGCTTTCTGCACCAAGGCGCGCGCCGGCGCTGATTCGGCCATCACGCAGATGTTCTTCAACAGCGACGCCTATTTCCGCTTCGTCGACGAGGTGCGCTCGCGCGGGGTGGACATCCCGGTGGTGCCGGGCATCATGCCGATCACCAATTCCAGCGGCATCATCCGCTTCGCCGACGCCTGCGGCGCCGACCTGCCGCGCTGGATCCGCCTGCGGCTGCAGGGCTTCGGCGACGACAGCGCGTCGATCAAGGCCTTCGGCCTGGACGTGGTGACCGATCTGTGCGATCAGCTGCGCTCGGTCGGTGTTCCGGGATTGCACTTCTACACGATGAACCAGTCGGCAGCGACACTCGAGATCTGCCGCCGTCTGGCGCAGTAACCTCGCGACGACGGCGGCCCAGACTTCGTAAACCCCCTTGACAGCGGAGAGCACCGCCCATGCCGGTGAATGACTTCTCCACGCTGTTCGACTTTCTCCCGATCGGCGCGTACCGCTCGCTGCCCGACGGCACGCAGCTTCGCGCCAACGCGGCGCTGGTGCGGCTCAATGGCTACACCAGCGAAGCCGAGATGCTGCCGGCGGTGCGCGACATCGCGCGCGAGTGGTACGTCGACCCGACGCGCCGCGCCGCCTTTAGCCGACTGCTCGAGACCGAGGGCCATGTGCTTGCCTTCGTCTCCGAGATCTACCGTCACCGCACGCGCGAGCGCATCTGGATCAGCGAGAACGCGCATCTGGTGCGCGACGCCGGGGGCTGCGTGCTGTTCTACGAGGGCACGGTGGAGGAGATCACCGAACGCGTGCGCACGGCGAAGGCGCTGGCCGACAGCGAGGCGCGGCTGCGCCAGATCACGGCCGACGTGCCGGGCGCGGTCATGCAGGCCGAGATCGACGTCGAAGCCGTGCGCCGTTACGTCTTCGTCAGCGAGGGCGTGCGCGCGCTGGCCGGCGTCGAGCCCGAGGCGGTGATGGCCGATCCGGCGCAACTCGACGGCCTGATCTCGAAGCAGGATCACGACCGCTTGCAACACGAGCGCGCCGCGGCCGACGCGGCGGATCGCGCTTTTCACAGCGAGTTCACGCTGAATCACCCTGACGGAAGCCCGCGCTGGGTCGAGCTGCATGCGTCGATGCCCACGGGCCACGGCGCACTGCAGCTGCGCACGGCCGTGATGGTCGACATCACGGCGCGCAAGCAGGCCGAGGCGGCGCTGCGCGACAGCGAGCAGCGCTGGAAACTTGCGCTGGAGGCCTCGGGCGACGGCGTCTGGGACTGGGACCTGCTCAGCGGCCAGGAGGTGTTCTCCAGCCGCTTCATGCAGATGTACGGGTACCCGGCCGAGCAGACCGTCATGAGTGCCGAGGAGTTCGACGGGCGCACCCACGCCGACGATCTCGCAGCCATGCTGCAAGCGCGGCAGGCGCACCTCGAGGGCCGCACGCCGAGCTACGTCAACGAGCACCGTGTGCGCTGCATCGACGGCAGCTGGAAGTGGACGCTCTCGCGCGGCCTGGTGATCGCTCGGGATGCCGGCGGCCGCCCGCTGCGCATGATCGGCACCCACACCGACCTGAGCGGGCGCCGTGCCGCCGAAGCGCTGCGCATCGAGCGCGACCGTGCCGCCGCCGCCGACCAGGCCAAGACCGAGCTGCTCTCGCGCGTCAGCCATGAGCTGCGCACGCCGCTGAACGCGGTGCTGGGCTTCGCGCAGTTGCTCGACACCGATCCGACGCTGCCCCTGCGCCACCGCGCGTGGGTGCAGCAGCTGCTCGACAGCGGCCGCCATCTGCTGGGCGTGGTCGACGACGTGCTCGACCTGTCCAGCGCCCAGTCTGGCGGCTTCAGGCTCGAGTTGCAGGCGGTCGACCTGGGCGGCACGCTGGCTGCCAGCTGGGTCATGCTGGCGGGCGA
>JBBQOR010000535.1:0-2512 GCA_038331055.1 Burkholderiales bacterium | reverse complement strand
ACGTCTTCGCGGCGCTCAACTTGGCCTGATCCTGTCGGGCGGCCCTCAAGAGCCAATTTCATCGCCAGCGCCTCAACGCGTTGTTCACTCTCCAGCCTAGGAACCACTACATGGCCCGCATCACCGTCGAAGACTGTCTGGACCGCATTCCCAACCGTTTCCAGCTGGTACTGGCCGCGACTTACCGCGCGCGCATGCTGAGCCAGGGCCACACGCCCAAGATCGAGACCAAGAACAAACCCGGCGTGACTGCGTTGCGCGAGATCGCCGCGGGCCTTGTGGGCGTGGAGATGCTGCGCAAGGTGCCGATCTGAGGCCGCAGCCCGGCTGCTGACTATTGAAGGGCGCCGCAGGCGCCCTTTTTCTTGGACGTTCCGGACGCCGGCGCCGTGCATTGCCGGGCGCCACGGCCCCCACGCGCGATCCACGCTAGATTACGGGCATGGGATTGCGCTCGTTCGCTGCTGGGGTGTTGCCGACCGCGCTGCAGGGTCTGCAACGAGCGGCCTTTGCCCCCGCGGCCGATCCGGTGGAGGCCGCGACCTTCGCCGCGCTGACCGACAAGCTGGGCTACCTGCCCAAGGCCGACCTGAAGAAGGTTCGCGACGCGTACAAGTTCGCCGACGAGGCGCATCTGGGCCAGTACCGCGCCAGTGGGCTGCCCTACATCACCCACCCAATCGCGGTGGCCGGCCTGGTGGCCGACTGGAAGCTCGACGCGCAGGCGGTGATGGCCGCGCTGATGCACGACGCCATCGAGGACTGCGGCATCACCAAGGCCGAACTGATCGAGCGCTTCGGTGCACCCACAGCAGACCTGGTGGACGGGCTGACCAAGCTCGACAAGCTGCACTTCAGCACGCGCGAGCAGAGCCAGGCAGAAAGCTTTCGCAAGATGCTGCTGGCGATGGCGCGCGATGTGCGCGTCATCCTCATCAAGCTGGCCGACCGGCTGCACAACATGCGCACGATGACGGCGATGGTCGTCGACAAGCGCGCCCGCATCGCCCAGGAGACGCTGGACATCTACGCGCCCATCGCGCACCGACTGGGCCTGAACCAGACCTACCGCGAGCTGCAGGAACTGTGCTTCGAGCATCTGTTCCCGTGGCGCTTCGCGGCGCTCAAGAAGGCCGTGCAGCGCGCGCGCGGGCACCGGCGGGACATCGTCGAGCGGGTGCAGAACGACGTGCTGAAGTCGTTCGCGCAGCACAAGCTGAAGGTGCAGGTCTCCGGGCGCGAGAAGACGCTGTACTCGGTCTACCAGAAGATGCGCGACAAGCGCGACGGCTTTGCGCAGGTCAACGACATCTTCGGCTTTCGCGTCGTGGTCTCCACGCTGCCCGAGTGCTACCTGGCGCTGGGAGTTCTGCACCAGACCTACAAGCCGGTGCCCGGGCGCTTCAAGGACTACATCGCGATCGCCAAGGCCAACGGCTATCAGTCGCTGCACACCACGCTGGTCAGCCCGCTGGGCACCGCGGTGGAGTTCCAGATCCGCACTGAAGCCATGCATGCCGTGGCCGAGAAGGGCATCGCCGCGCACTGGTTGTACAAGATGGACGACCAGGGCGCACCGACGCTCGACCCGCAGGCGCTGGGCACGCTGTGGCTGCAAAGCCTGATCGACATCCAGGACGAGACGCGTGATGCAGGCGAATTTCTTGAACACGTGCGCATCGACCTGTTCCCCGACGCGGTCTACGTGTTCACGCCGCGCAGCAAGATCCTGGCGCTGCCGCGCGGCGCGACGCCGGTGGACTTCGCCTACGCGATCCACTCCGACGTGGGCAACCAACTGGTGGCGGCCAAGGTCAACGGCGAGCCGGTGGCGCTGCGCACCGAGCTCAAGAGCGGCGACGTGGTCGAGGCCATCACCAGCCCCAACGCCCGGCCCAACCCGGCCTGGTTGAACATGGTGCGCACCGGCCGCGCGCGCTCGAAGATCCGCAGCTTCCTGAAGAACATGGAGCACGACGAGTCGCGTTCGATGGGCGAGAAGATGCTGGCCCAGGCGCTGCGCGCCGAAGGCCTGCAGCTGCCGTCGGCCGACGCCGCAGATGCCGAAGCGCATGCACTGTGGCAGCAGCTCACGCGCTGGAGCGGCAACCGCGGCCGGCTCGAACTGCTCAGCGACATCGGTCTGGGCCGCAAGATCGCGATCATCGTGGCCAAGCGACTGGCGCAGTTGATGCGCGACCGTGGCATCCGCCCCGACGCGGTGACGCTGACGCTGGGCCGCTTCGAGCAGGACGCCGGCGGCGACAGCGCGCAGGGCGTGGTCTTCATCGACGGCAGCGAAGGCGCTTCGGTGCAGCTGGCGCCGTGCTGCCGTCCGATCCCGGGCGACGGCATTGTGGGCTACCTCGGCCGCGGCGAAGGCCTGCTGGTGCACACCGCCGGTTGCAGCACCGGCCGCCGGCTGTTCGAGCGCGACAGCGAACGCTGGATCGGGGTCGAGTGGGCCGAGGAGCTCACGCGCGCCTTCGACACCGCGATCACCGTGCTGGTC
>JBBQOR010000534.1:0-2514 GCA_038331055.1 Burkholderiales bacterium | reverse complement strand
CGATGCGGCTCATGTCCAGCAGGTCTTCGATCAACTGGCTCTGGATGCGGGCGTTGCGCGAGATGGCCGCCAGCCCGCGCTCCAGCGTGTTCGCATCGACCACGCCGCGCTGCAGCACATGCGCCCAGCCGAGCATCGCCGACAGTGGCGTGCGCAGCTCGTGCGAGATGATGGACAGGAACTCGCCCTTGGCCTGACTGGCGCGTTCGGCCTCGGCGCGTGCGGCCTGGGCGTCGGCGAGCATCGCCTCGCGTTCGCGCTGCTGGGTCAGTCGGCCGCTGATGTCCTGCGTCAGTTTCAGGAAGCCGAGCTGTTCGCCACGCGGGCCGCACAGCGCGGTCAGCACCACCGCAGCGTCGAAGGTACTGCCGTTCTTGCGCAGGCGCAGTCCTTCACCCTTGTACTCGCCATGGCGGGCGGCCAATGCCATCTCCTCGTTCGGGCGCCCGCTGATGCGGTCTTCTTCGGTGAACAAGCGCGTGAAGTGGGTGCCGATGGCCTCCTCGGCGTTGAAGCCCATCATGGCCTGGGCACCGGGGTGCCACGACGAGATGCGCCCGGCGGTATCCAGCGCGTAGATCGCATAGTCGCGAACGCCGTCCAGCAGAGCGCGCAGTTCGGCATTGCGCTCCTGCAGCACGTTCTGCACGCGGCTCAGGTCATGCCGCTTCTGGCGCAACTGCAGCCCTTCGTCGAGATCGCTGAAGACGGCGACGCTGCCTTCGACGCGGCCGTCAACGAGCATGGGCAGCGCAACGCAGCGAAGGACCACGTCGACACCGCTGCCGACGTTGGTGGCCCACAGGTCCTGCAGGTCGGTGCGACCGGCGAGCGCGACCCGCATCGGCGTTTCATCTGCTGCCAGCGGCGGGCCGTCGCGTTCGCGGCGCAGCGCGAAGCGCGTGGCCCAGCGGTCGGCCCCCATCTGCAACTCGCCCGGCGAGCCCGCGCCGAGCAGCGCCAAGGCGGCGGCGTTGCAGCGTTGGACGCCGTGCCGGTCGCTGATGACCACGCTGTCGCTGACGGCCTCCATCACCGCCTCCAGCGCAGCGTCCTGCAACTCGGCCCAGGCCCGGACCTGATCGAGCTGGCGCAGCGAGCGTGACAGTTCGGCATCCAGCTGCTGCTGCTTGCCGCCATCACGCAGCGCCTTGAGGTAGCCCAGCGTGCGGCCCTGCGCGTCCTGCAGCCGGGTCAGCACGCCGTGGGCGAAGAAGCGGCTGCCGTCCTTGCGCAGCATCCAGCGCGTGTCGTCGCTGCGGCCGGTGGCCGCGGCAAGACCCAACTCCATCTGCGGCACGCCGCTCTTCACGTCCTCGGGTGTAAAGGCGACCTGCAGCGGTTGCCCGATCCAGTCCTCGCGCTCCCAGCCGAGGATCTGCCGCACCCCCTCGTTCCAGCTGACCACGCGGCCGTCGCGGTCGATCATGAACATTGCCGCGTGGCGTAGCGGACCCGGCGTACGCGCTGGGTCTAGCTCGATGGCGTCGGGCTCGTCGCGCTCGCTGGTCAGGGTATCCATCTACTGACTCTGGCAAACGGCGTTCCTCGCCGGCCAATTTGCGCGGCGGGCCGAAAAGGCGCTCGGCGCTCGACCCGTAAATTTTGCCGAAATTACTTCCATTCGAGTGTCACGGGCGCCTGATGCGTCGGGCACGCTGTTTGCCCCAGGTTTCCGAACGATTCACCAGGAGCTCCCGATGAACGGCCTTTCCGATGCTCAATCGACCCAGCCTGTCCTGTACGTCGAGGACCACCCGATCAACGCGATGCTGATGTCAGCGATGTTCGAGTACCGGCCAAGCCTGAGCCTGGTGCTGGCCTCCTCGGTGGCCGATGCGCTCCTGCGCGCGCGTGAACTGAATCCCGTCTTGCTGCTGCTGGACCTGCGACTGCCTGATGGCGATGGCCGGGCGCTGCTGCCGATGTTGCGCCACATCCCTGGTTGCGAAAGTGCGCCGGCGGTGGCGGTGACGGCCGAGGCCGAATTCGAGCTGCGCGGTTCGGGCTTTACCGAGCTGTGGAGCAAGCCGCTGGACCTGCACACCATGCTGCGCAGGCTGGACGCGTTGACGCCGTCGGCACAAACGCCGCCCGACGTGGCTCACGAGCGGCCCATCGACTGGCCCGTCGAGCGGCCTCAAAGGCACACAACCGCCGTTCACCGCCGCCTTTAGAACTCAACGCGGCCTGAACATCACCCGCAGCGGCAGACTTTCAGGCAGCACGTACACCACGCCGCGGCCCGCAGCGAATAGCGGTCGCAGCAGTTCGTCGTAAAACGCCGTCGGCACGTTGATGCAGCCATAAGAGATCCGGTTGTCGGCAGGTGTCGGCGTGGCCAGGCGCTGCAGACGACGTTCGGCGGGGTTGTTGGTGCGCACCCGGTGCATTGACACCGCGGCTTCGTAGTCGACCCAGAAGATGTCTTCTCCTTTGGCATTCATGCCGGGTTCCAGCGCGAAGCGACCCGCGGGCGTGGTGCGTTCTTCAGGCCGTATGTCCGACAGCTCG
>JBBQOR010000533.1:0-2518 GCA_038331055.1 Burkholderiales bacterium | reverse complement strand
GGACGGCGACGGCATCGGCGACCTGCGCGGGCTGATCGACCGCCTGGACTATCTGCGCGACCTGGGCATCACCGGGCTGTGGCTGATGCCGGTATTCACCAGCCAGGACAAGGACCACGGCTACGCGGTCTCGGACTACCGCGCGATCGAGCCGCAGTACGGCACGGCGGCCGACTTCGACGAGTTGCTGCGGCAGGCGCATGCGCGCGGCATCGGCGTCATCGTCGACTACGTGATGAACCACAGCGCGGCGCAGAACCCGGCCTTCGTCAACGCGCGCGCGGCGGCATCCAACAGCTTCCGTGACTGGTATGTCTGGCGGCAATTGGCGCCCAGCGGCTGGAGCATCTACGGCGGCAACCCCTGGCGCAGCAGCGCGACGGGCTCGTACTTCGCGCCCTTCTGGGACCAGATGCCCGACTTCAATCTGACCAACCCGGCCGTCGTGGCGTGGCACGCCGACAACCTGCGCTTCTGGCTCAACCGCGGCGTCGACGGCTTTCGCTTCGATGCCGTCGGCAACCTGGTCGAGAACGGCGCCAGCCAGTGGGAGAACCAGCCGCAGAACTACAACCTGATGCGCGACGTGCGCGGCCTGATGAACAACTATGCGCAGCGCTATCTGGTGTGCGAAGCGCCGGCCGACCCGAACGGCTTTCACGCCGCCTGCGGCAGCGCCTTCGCCTTCGGCCAGCAAAGCCGCATGATCGGCGCAGCGCGTGGCAACGAGGCCGACATCCAGGCGGTGGCGAATTACTTCCGCAGTGCCCCGGCCGGCGTGGCGACCTTCCTGTCCAACCACGACAGTTTCGCCGGCGACCGGCTGTGGAACCAGCTCGGCGGCAACCAGGCGCAGTACCGGCTGGCCGCCGCCACCTATCTGCTGCACCCGGGGACGCCCTTCATCTATTACGGCGAGGAGATCGGCATGGCGCGCGCCACCGGTCTCTCGGGCGACCCCGGGCTGCGCACGCCGATGAGCTGGACCAACGACGGCCGGACGGCCGGCTTCAGCAGCGCCAACCCCTATCGCGCGCTGTCGGCCAACGTCGGCGCGCAGAACGTGCAGGCTCAGGCAGCCGACCCGGCCTCGCTGCTCAACTTCTACAAGGCGATGCTGGCGCTGCGCAAGTCCAGCGCCGCACTGCGCACCGGCAGCTACGACAACGCCGTGGCGAGCGGGCAGACGCTGAGTTTTCAGCGCCGCCAGGGTAACGAGCGGGTGCTGGTGGTCATCAACTACGGCACCGCCACCATCACCGCCGCGCTGCAGAACCTGCCGGCCGGCGCGGCACTCGCATCGGCCTTCCCGGCCGGCGGCGACGCGCTGGCCGCCGATGCGAGCGGCGCGGCCAGCCTGCTGCTGCCGGCGCAGTCGGTGCGGGTGTTCCGCGCGCCCTGACCGGGCCGCCGGCGCCCGCCCGAGCGTCTCAGGCGGGGTGCAGCGCGGCGAAGGGCCCGCGCCCCGTCACCGCCGCGATCAGCCCCAGCACGCGGCCGGGCTCGGGGCCCACCATGACCCAGTCGAAGCGCCAGCCCCAGTTGCCCGTGGCGGTGCCGGGCAGGTTCATGCGGTGCGCGTTGGGCAGGCCCAGCACATCCTGCAGCGGGAAGATGGCCGTGCGCGCCACGCTGGCGCAGGCGGCGCGGATCATCGCCCAGTGCACATCGTGCGCGCCGCAGGCCAGCAGCGTGCCAGCGAAGGCGCGTTCGTGGCCGCTGGCGCTGTCCCACCAGCCGCGGGTGGTGTCGTTGTCGTGCGTGCCGCTGTAGACCACGGTGGCCGGCACGCAGTTGTGCGGCAGATAGGCGTGTGTCGCGTCATCGGCGAAGGCGAACTGCAGGATGCGCATGCCGGGCAGCCCCAGGCCGTCGCGCAGGGCCTCGACATCGGGCGTGATCACGCCCAGGTCTTCGGCCACGATCGGCAGGTGGCCCAGTGCAACGGCGATGGCGTCGAACAGCGCGCGGCCGGGGCCGTCGACCCAGCGCCCATCCATCGCGGTGGGGCTGCTGGCCGGCACCTCCCAGTAGCCGGCAAAGCCGCGGAAGTGGTCGATGCGAAAGACATCGGCATGGTCGAGCGCGCGGCGCACGCGGTCGATCCACCAGCGGTAGCCCTCGGCGGCCATGCGGTCCCAGCGGTACAGCGGGTTGCCCCAGCGCTGGCCGGTGGCACTGAACAGGTCCGGCGGCACACCGGCCACGACCGTGGGCTCGAAGTGCTCATCCAGAAAGTACAGATCGGGCCGCGCCCAGCAGTCCGCCGAGTGGCGCGCGATGAAGATCGGCAGGTCACCCATGATGGCAATGCCGCGCGCGTTCGCGTAGGCCTTGATGTGGGCCCATTGCGCGTCGAAGCACCACTGGACGAACTTCCAGAAAGCAATCTCGCCGGCGGCGCGCCGGCGCTCGATGTCCAGCGCCTGCGGCTGGCGGCGCAGCAGCGCGGGATCCCAATGCCACCAGGGTGCGCCACCGTTGGCCGCCTCCAGCGCCATGAACAGCGCGTAGTCGT
>JBBQOR010000532.1:0-2525 GCA_038331055.1 Burkholderiales bacterium | reverse complement strand
CGTGACAGGCCGGAGCTGAGTACAAGGATCGTGCTTCCGGGGGTGTGGCCGGGGGCGAGCCGGGCATCGATGCCCGGAAGTATCGGGGCGTCACTCTCCCAGGTCTCGAGGTGCTCGGCCAGCGCCCGGATGGTGTCGTTGCTCAGTGCCATGGTGTGCTCCTTGCGTCTCAGACGAACCGCACCGAGCAGCCGCCGATGCCGCCGATGCTGACGCGCAGGCTGTCGCCTGCACCCACCGGCACCATGATGGCCAGGCTGCCCGAGAGCACCACTTCGCCCGCCTTCAGGCCCAGGCCCAGGCGGCCGAGCGTGTTGGCCAGCCACGCCACCGCGTTCAGCGGCGCGCCCAGCGCGGCCGCGCCGGCGCCGGTGGCGACGATCTCGCCGTTCTTCTCCAGCACCATGCCGCAGAGGCTCAGGTCGACGCGCCGCGGGTCGACCAGGCGGTCGCCGAGCACGAAGACGCCGCAGCTGGCGTTGTCGGCCACGGTGTCGCAGATGCCGATCTTCCAGTCTCGGATGCGTGAGTCGACGATCTCGAAGCAGGCCATCACGGCCTCTGTCGCGGCCAGCACTTCGGCGCTGCCGACGCCCGGGCCGCAGAGGTCTTTCTTCAGCACGAAGGCGATCTCGCCCTCGGCCTTGGGCTGGATCAGCGTGCGCGCCTCGATCGTCTGCCCTTCGTTGAAGAGCATGGCGTCGGTGAGCAGGCCGAAGTCGGGCTGGTGCACGCCCAGCATGTTCATCACCGCCTGGCTGGTGATGCCGATCTTCTTGCCCACGATGCGCTCGCCGTCGGCCAGCCG
This sequence comes from Burkholderiales bacterium, assembly GCA_038331055.1. Taxonomy (GTDB): domain Bacteria; phylum Pseudomonadota; class Gammaproteobacteria; order Burkholderiales; family Burkholderiaceae_C; genus Rubrivivax. The sequence continues at coordinate 1,717 of JBBQOR010000532.1, read as the reverse complement.
GCGCGCGTTCAGCCGCTGCTGCACGGCGTAAGCATCGGCGATCTTCATGCCCGGGTGGCGCGCGATCAGAGGTTCCACCACCGTGCAGCCGCGCAGCGCGGCGTACAGCTCGTCGCCGAGGGCGTGTTGCACGCTGGTCGCCAGGGTGCTGGTCTGCTCGTCGGTCATCGTCGGGCCTCCTTTGGCTGTGGCCTCGGCCGGTTTGCTCGGCGGTCTTGCCCAGCGGTTGGGCTCAGCGGTTGCGCTCAGCGGCTGCGCTCGGCCGAACCGATGTAGCGCTTGCGCTGGAAGTACAGCAGCAGCACGACGGCGATGGTCACCATCATGCCGGTGGCCAGCCAGACACCGGCTCCGCCGTGGATCAGCGGCAACGTGTCGAAGTTCATCCCGAAGAAGCCGGTGACCAGGTTCAGCGGCATGAAGATGGCCGTCAGCACGGTCAGCGTGCGCATGATGTCGTTGGTGCGGTGGCCCAGCGCCGAGAAGTGCATCTGCACCGCGCTCTCGGCGCTGTGCTCGAGCCGCCGCACATGGCTGAGCACCCGCTCGACATGTTCGAGCACGTCGCGCGAACGCACGCGCAGCAGTTCGCGTTCGCGCGCACGCCCGGGCTCGGGTTCGGCCGGCCACTCGTCGAGCGCGTCGATCCACTCCTGCATGGCGGCACGCTGGTCCTCGCAGGTGTCCTCCAGCCAGTGCAGCGTGTTGCGGCTGTCCAGCAGCACCGGCCAGTCGTTGAACTGGCTTTTCGGGTCCAGCAGTTCACGCTCCAGGTAGCCCAGCTGGCGCGTCAGCAGCCGGCGCAGGTCGAGGTAACCGTCGACCATGTGGTTGACCATGCGCAGCATCAGGTCGGCCGGGCTGGCCGGCATGCGCGAGGCCGCGCGCGGCTCGCCGGGCGCAACCTTGCCGGCCTGGCCGGCCAGGCCGGCAAGGCGATGAGCAAAGTGCTCGCGCACCGCGCAGTCGGTGGGGTGCACGGTCAGCAGTACGCGGTCGAAGACGGCAAAGCCGACCGGGCTGGTGTCGATCGACTCCAGCGCCTTCTTTGCCGACGCCAGCGTGCCGTGCGCGTCGTCGACGAAGAGCTGCGCGCTGCCCGCGCCCACGGCCAGCCGCCTGAAGACCAGCAGGTCGTACCACGAGGTGTAGTCGTGCTGGCTGGGCAGCTGGTGGTTCAGCAGGTCGGCCACGTGCAGGTCGACCAGCGACCCCGGGCCCCAACTCTGCAGCGCGGCCTGCAGCTCGGCGGTGTGCACCTCGAACTCGCGCCGTGCACTGCCGATCCACAAAAAGCCGTGTGCCGGCAACTGCGCCGGCAGGCCGTCCAGTTCGGTGAACTGGTCGGCGCCGAGGTGGAAGATGCGCATCAGCGCCGGCGCAGCAGCCGCGCGGCGTCGAGTGCGAAGTAGCTCAGCACACCGTCGGCACCGGCGCGCTTGAAGGCGAGCAGGCTCTCCATCATCACGGCGTCGTGGTCGAGCCAGCCGTTGGCCGCGGCGGCCTTGAGCATCGCGTACTCGCCGCTGACCTGGTAGGCGAAGGTCGGCACATGGAACTCGTCCTTCACGCGGCGCACGATGTCCAGGTAGGGCATGCCGGGCTTCACCATCACCATGTCGGCGCCTTCGGCGACGTCGAGTTCGACCTCGCGGATCGCCTCGTCCACATTGGCCGGGTCCATCTGGTAGGTGCGCTTGTCGCCGATCAGCGTCTT
>JBBQOR010000531.1:0-2525 GCA_038331055.1 Burkholderiales bacterium | reverse complement strand
GGCAAGAACAGTTCTATCTGGAAGGGCAGATCGCCTACGCGCTGCCGGCCGAGGACGACGGCCTGCACGTGCTGTGCAGCACCCAGCACCCGAGCGAGATGCAGCATCTGGTGGCGCATGCGGTGGGCCTGCGCGCGCATGCGGTGCAGGTCGAGTGCCGGCGCATGGGCGGCGGCTTCGGCGGCAAAGAGTCCCAGTCGGCGATCTTTGCCTGCGTCGCCGCGGTGGCCGCGCGCCGCCTGCGCTGCGCGGTCAAGCTGCGCGTGGACCGCGACGATGACTTCCTCATCACCGGCCGGCGTCACTGCTTCGTCTACGAGTACGAGATCGGCCATGACGACGAAGGGCGCATCCTCGGCGCCGAGATCACGATGATCTCGCGCGCCGGCCACTCGGCTGACCTGTCGGGCCCGGTGATGACGCGCGCGCTGTGCCACTTCGACAACGCCTACTGGCTGCCGCATGTGGCCATTCACGGCTATTCCGGCAAGACGAACACGCAGAGCAACACGGCCTTTCGCGGTTTCGGCGGGCCGCAGGGGGCCATCGCCATCGAGTCCATCCTCGATTCGGTGGCGCGCCGGCTCGGGCAGGACCCGCTGGCGGTGCGGCGCCTCAATTTCTACGGCACCGATGAGCGCAACGTCACGCCTTACGGCCAGCCGGTGGTGGACAACGTGATCCACGAACTGGTGGACCAGCTGGCCGCCAGCAGCGATTACGCCGCGCGGCGCCAGGCCGTGGCGCGCTTCAACGCCGGCAGCCCGGTGCTCAAGCGCGGGCTGGCGCTGACGCCGCTGAAGTTCGGCATCTCGTTCAACGTGGTGCACCTGAACCAGGCCGGCGCGCTGGTGCATGTCTACACCGACGGCTCGGTGCTGGTGAACCACGGCGGCACCGAGATGGGCCAGGGCCTGAACACCAAGGTGGCGATGGTGGTGGCGCACGAACTGGGCGTGCCCTTCGACAGCGTGCGCTGCACTGCCGCCGACACCCACCGCGTGGCCAACACCACGGCCACCGCGGCCTCCACCGGCAGCGATCTCACCGGCAAGGCCGCCGAAGACGCCGCGCGGAAAATCCGCCGCCGGCTGGCCGACTTTGCCGCGCAGCACTTCGGCGTGCCTGCGGCCGAGGTGCGCTTCGGCGCGTGCCAGGTTCAGGCTGGCGGGCACCGTCTGAGCTTTGTCGAACTGGTCTCTGCAGCTTACCTGGCGCGGGTGCAGCTGTGGAGCGACGGCTTTTACGCCACGCCCGGCCTCAGCTGGGACCGGCAGACGATGCAGGGCCGGCCGTTCTACTACTTCGCCTACGGCGCCGCCGTGTGCGAAGTGCTGGTCGACACGCTCAGCGGCGAGTGGAAACTGCTGCGCGCCGACCTGCTGCACGACGCCGGCCGCTCGCTCAACCCTGCAGTGGACATCGGGCAGATCGAAGGCGCGTTCATCCAGGGCATGGGCTGGCTGACGATGGAAGAGCTGGTCTGGCATCCGCAGACCGGCAAGCTGACGACCCACGCGCCCAGCACCTACAAGATCCCCACCGCCAACGACTGCCCGGCGCAGTTGCACACGCAACTGTTCGAGCGCGACTGCATGAGCGACACCATCCACCGCAGCAAGGCGGTGGGTGAGCCGCCGCTGCTGCTGCCCTTTGCCGTGTTCTTTGCGCTGCGTGATGCGGTGTCTGCCGCAGGCGGCCACCGGGTCGACCCGCCGCTGCAGGCGCCGGCCACGCCCGAGGCCATCCTGCGCGCGCTGGACGCGGTGCGGGCCGCGGCGTGAACGGCGACGACGCAGCGCGCGCCGCCGCGCTGCACTGGCTGGCGGGCGGCCGCGCGGCGATGGTGGTGGAGGTGCTGGCCGCGCGCGGTTCGGTGCCGCGCGAGGCCGGTACGCGCATGCTGGTGGCGGCGGATGCGGTGGCCGGCACGATCGGCGGCGGGCATCTGGAGCTGAAGGCGATCGAGCACGCGCGCGCGCTGCTGGCCGGCCGCGCGCTGCCGCGCCAGCAACACTTTCCGCTCGGCCCGGCCCTCGGGCAGTGTTGTGGCGGGGCGGTGACGCTGGCCCATGCGCCGCTGGACGCCGCCGCGTTGGCGCGCTGGCCGGCCGCAGCGCCGCGCTTTGCGCTGCAGCTGTACGGCGCCGGCCATGTCGGCCGCGCCATCGTCGCGCTGCTGGCCAACCTGCCTTGCCGCGTGTGGTGGATCGACGAGCGCGAGGCCGAGTTTCCCGACGCGCCGCTGCCGCCGCACATCGAGCGCGTCTGCGTCGAGCCGGTGCAGGCCGAGGTGGCGCTGGCGCCACCCGGCGCTTTCTATCTGGTGCTGACGCACAGCCACGATCTGGACCTGGCGATCAGCCTGGCCATCCTTCAGCGCGGCGACTTCGGCTTCTTCGGCCTCATCGGCTCGGCCACCAAGCGCGCGCGCTTCGAGCACCGATTCGAGGCGCGTGGCATCGATGCCGCGCTCGTCGCCCGCATGAGCTGCCCGATCGGGCTGCCGGGCATCACCGGCAAGG
>JBBQOR010000530.1:0-2526 GCA_038331055.1 Burkholderiales bacterium | reverse complement strand
GCAGCTGCGCCCCGACACCGATGCGCAGCAGATGCTGTTCGAGATTCACGGCCTGATCCTCGCGCTGCACCACGACGCGCGCTTCCTGCGCAACCCCGGCACGCTGGACCGCGCGCGCGCCGGCTTCGAACGTGTGCTCGCCTTCTACGCCGCAGCGCCGCGCTGAGCCGCGCCTGCCGTCCTGTCTTCCCTTCCTTACGTTTCAGGAGTCTCCATGCCCCAGTACAACCCGCCGCTGCGCGACTTCAGCTTCGTGCTGCATGAACTGCTGAACGTGCCCGAGGCACTCGGGCAGATGCCGGCGCACAAGGACGTCGACGCCGACACCATCGATGCCGTCATCGAGCAGGCTGGCAAGTTCGCCGCCGAGGTGCTGTTTCCGCTCAATGCCAGCGGCGACATCGAGGGTTGCACGCTCGACCCTTCCACCCACGCGGTGCGCACGCCCAAAGGCTTCAAGGAGGCCTACGCGGCCTATGTCGAGGGCGGCTGGCCCTCGCTGACCAGCGCGCCGGATTACGGCGGCCAGGGTCTGCCGGTGGTGCTGTACCAGTGCGTCAACGAGATGCTCACCGCGGCCAACCAGGCCTGGACCATGTACCCCGGCCTGTCTCATGGCGCCTACGCCTTGCTGAATGCACACGGCACGGCGGAGCAGAAGGCGCTGTACCTGCCGCGCCTGGCCAGCGGCCACTGGACCGGCACGATGTGCCTGACCGAGGCGCAGTGCGGCACCGACCTGGGCCTGCTGCGTACCAGGGCCGAGCCGCAGGCCGACGGCAGCTATCTGCTGACCGGCGAGAAGATCTTCATCTCCGCCGGTGAACACGACCTGGCCGAGAACATCGTGCACTTGGTGCTGGCCCGGCTGCCTGAGGCGCCGGCCGGCAGCAAGGGCATCTCGCTGTTCGTGGTGCCCAAGTTCCGCGTCGGCGCCGACGGCCGGCCGGGCGAGCGCAACGGCATCTGGTGCGGCGCGCTCGAGCACAAGATGGGCATCCACGGCAACGCCACCTGCCAGATGGTGCTCGAAGGCGCGCACGCCACGCTGGTAGGCCAGCCCAACAAGGGGTTGGCCGCCATGTTCGTGATGATGAACGCGGCGCGTCTGGGCGTGGGCAACCAGTCGCTGGGGCTGATGGAAGTGGCTTACCAGAACGCGGCCGCCTACGCCAAGGACCGCATCCAGATGCGCAGCCTGAGCGGCATCAAGGCGGCCGACAAGCCGGCCGACCCGATCATCGTGCACCCGGATGTGCGCCGCATGCTGCTGACCGCGCGCGCCTACGCCGAAGGAGCACGCGCGCTGGCCTGCTTCACCGCGCTGCTGATCGACACCGAACTGTCGGCCGCCGACGAGGCCGAACGCGCCGAGGCCGCGGATCTGGTGGCCGTGCTGACGCCGGTGATCAAGGCCTTCACCACCGACAACGCGTGGATCGCGACCTCGCTGTGCATGCAGGTCTTCGGCGGCCACGGCTATATCCGCGAGTGGGGCATGGAGCAGTACGTACGCGATGCGCGCATCAACATGATTTACGAAGGCACCAACGGCATCCAGGCGCTGGACTTGCTGGGGCGCAAGGTGCTGGGCGACAACGGCAAGAAGCTGAAGAAGTTCGGCAAGCTGGTGGCCGAGTTCGTCGAACAGGAAGGCACCGACGAGGCGATGCAGGAGTTCATCAACCCCTTGGCCGACCTGGGCGACAAGCTGACCAGGCTGACCACCGAATTGGGCATGAAGGCCTTCCAGAACCCCGACGAGGTGGGCGGCGCGGCGGTGGACTACCTGCGCATCGTCGGCCACCTGGTGCTGGGCTACTTCTGGGCGCGCATGGCCAAGCTGGCGCTGCAGAAGAAGGACTCGGGCGACCCGTTCTACGCCGCCAAGCTGCACACTGCACGCTTTTACTTCGCCAAGCTGATGCCCGAGACAGCCGGCCTGATCCGCAGCGTACGCAGCGGCGTGGCGCCGATCCTGGCGATGGACGAATCGATGTTCTGATCGACACGGTACGACGCGACACAACGCACACCACAAGGAAACAAGCCATGAAGAACACACTCGTTGCCGCGCTGCTGGCGGCCTGCGCCCCGATGGTCTGGGCCCAGACCTCGCCGGTGGGCCTGTGGAAGACCATCGACGACAAGACGAAGAAAGAACGCTCGATGGTGCGCATCGTCGAGACGGGCGGCGTGCTGTCGGGCCGCATCGAGCGCCGCCTGGACCCCGATGCGAAGGCCGGCGATGTGTGCGACAAGTGCACTGACGACCGCAAGGACAAGCCGATGCAGGGCCTGGAGATCATCCGCGGCGTGAAGAAAGCCGATGGCGAAGAGCGCTGGGAAGGCGGCACCATCCTCGACCCCGAAGATGGCAAGAGCTACCGCGTGCGCATGACGCCGGCCGACGGCGGCAAGCGGCTGGACGTGCGCGGCTACATCGGCGCGCCGATGCTCGGCCGCACGCAAAGCTGGACCCGGGTGGAGTGACCATGGACCTGACCCGTTTCAACCCCCGCCGCG
>JBBQOR010000529.1:0-2530 GCA_038331055.1 Burkholderiales bacterium | reverse complement strand
CACGAACAGGTCCGGGGCGAGCGTGCTGCGCGCGGCCAGCCACTGGTCGACCCGGTTCGGGCCGGCGTTGTAGGCCGCGCTGGCCAGCCACGGCGAGCCATTGAAGCGCTGTGCCATCTGCGCCAGGTAGCGGGTGCCCAGGGCGATATTGACGGTGGGGTCATACAAGGTGTCGCCGCCGCCCCAGTTGAGGCCGTTGCGCCGGGCGACCAGTGCGGCAGTGGCCGGCACCAGTTGCATCAGTCCCCGTGCATCGGCACCGGAGTGGGCGTCGCTCATCCAGGCGCTTTCAGCGCGCAGGATGCCGTAGGCCCAGGCCGGCTCGATGCCGGCCTGTTCGGCCTGTGGTACCAGCCCATCCTGGCTGGCCAGCGGAAAACGAAGGTCGTACAGCCGCAACGCATCACCACTGCTCAGTGCAAAGACGGCGCGGTCATACCAGCCACGCTGGTTGGCCAGTTGGGCGGCGACCTCCATGGTGGCGTGATCGGAGCCTTGCATGGCTCGCGCCCATTCGCGCCGCGCCAGTCGCGGCAGGTCGACGGCGTAGAGCTCGAATGCACGCAGCAAGCCGGCGCGCGTGAGCAGTTCCTGTTCGCGCTGGCTGTCGTCACTCAGGCTCAGTGGACAAATCGCATAGGGCTGGCTGACCTGATCGGCGGCGAGGAAGCCGAAGAAGGTGGCCTTGCTCGCCTCGCTGGCAAACAGCTGCTGCGCCTGCTCGGCATGGCCGGTTTCTGCCAACGCACGGGCGCGGAAATATTGCCATTCTTCATCATGCTGCTGATCGGCGGGCATGGCGTCGATCGCGTCCAGTACGGCCGGCCAGTTCTGTTGCGCCAGCGCCACGCGCGCGCGCCACTCGCGCGTGCTGTCGCTCTGCGCCCCGGGCGGCAGCGCGATCAGTCGGGCCAGCGAGTCGGCCTCGAAATCAGTGGCGTGGAACAGGGCCAGCGCATGCAGGACCTGGTCACGTTGCGACTGGCTGAGATTGAAGCGCGACTGCAATTGCGCCCACGCGGTATCGGCGCTGCTGGACTGTCGTCGCGCCAAACGGGTCAACCCCAGCGTGACCGCCTGTCGGTTGCGCACCGTGTCGGGCCAGTTGGCGGCTGCGGCCAGCGCCCCGGCGGGATCGCTCAGTGCCTGCGCCAGCTGACGCGCACTCGCCTGGTCGGCGCCCGGCAACCAGCCGGCGAGGCTGGCGATGGTACCGGCCTGGCCCGCGTCGGCGGCGCGATCGATGCGTGTCCACAGCCGCGCGCTGGTCAGCAGGCCCTGGTCGTGCGCCGCATTGAGCACCGGGTCGCACGCGCCGGGCAGGTTGGCGCGGGTCCACAAGCTGGCCAGATCGCGGTCGAAATCGAGGCTGCCGCCCCCCGCCAGTTTTGCCTGCAGCGCGTCACAACTCAGGGCGTCGCCCAGACCGGGCTGATATAGCGACATGAAACCGGTCCAGTCCTGCCGGCGCGCCAGCTCCAGCAGGAAGGCGCGGCGCAGGTCGGCGGCGGGAATCCAGTCGGGGTATTGCTTGATGTATGAGGTCACCGTGGCGAGGTCGGTTTGCTGGATATCGTGTTCCAGCGCTGCCTCTCGCAGGTACGGATACAACGGGTAGTCGTGCAGGCCGCTGGCCAGCGTGCGCCAGTCGTCACCACCTTGCTGCGCGGCGGCATAGGCCTGCTTGAATGCCGCGCGCTGGTCGGCGCTTGGCTGGTCGCCCTGGGCATGGGCGACGCCGGCCAGACAGGTCATGGCCAACAGCGCCAGCCAGCTCGAGCGGACGCGCCGCAGTGGGGCGGAAACGGACATGTGAACTCCTGCGTTCGATCTGCGCACAGTGTAGAGGATGGCTCGCTCCCGCTTGTGCAGATTCGATGAGTGCGGCGCCACCCTGTTAAGCTCGCACGCTGATTACCACGCCTCCACGGTACCCGCATGTCGTCAGCCTCCCCGGCTGTTTTTTATCGAGAGGGCCTGGCGTGGCTGGCACTTGTGCTGATTGCGGTGGCAGCGGCGAGCTGGTGGTGGGCGCTTGGCCGGCCGGTGAGCATGCCGGATGCGCCCTCGGCACGGATAGCCTGCGTGTCGTACGCGCCGTTCCGCAAACCTGGCGAGACGCCGCTGGATCCGAACGCCTTCGTCAGCCCGGAGCGCATCGACCAGGATCTGACTGCGTTGTCGCAGCGTTTCGATTGCGTGCGCACGTACTCGCAGGGTCAGGGTCTGAGCGCCGTACCGGAGATTGCCGCCCGCCACGGCATGAAGGTCCTGCTTGGCATCTGGCTGGGCGGCGATCGCAAGATCAATGCGGAGCAGGTAAAGCTGGGCATCGCCACGGCGCAACGCTATCCGCAGGTGGTGCGTGGGGTGATCGTGGGCAACGAGGTGCTGCTGCGCGGCGATCAGTCGCCGGCGCAATTGATCAACTACCTGCGTCAGGTCAGGGCCGCCGTAACCGAGCCGGTGACCTATGCCGATGTGTGGGAGTTCTGGCTGCGTCACCCCGAGCTGGCCGACTCGGTCGATT
>JBBQOR010000528.1:0-2540 GCA_038331055.1 Burkholderiales bacterium | reverse complement strand
GTCGCCGCTGTCGCGCACCGGGGCTTTCTCGCGGTTGCTCAGGGGCAGGTAGTTGTAGAGCCGGCGCAGCATCAGCAGCGCCTCGACATCGTTGTCGAACGCCAGATCGGCTACACCGCTCTTGGTGGTGTGCGTGCTGGCACCCCCGAGTTGCTCGGCGCTGACCTCTTCGTGCGTGACCGTCTTCACCACCTCGGGCCCGGTGACGAACATGTAGCTGCTGTCGCGCACCATGAAGATGAAGTCGGTCATCGCGGGCGAGTACACCGCACCTCCTGCGCAGGGGCCCATGATCATGCTGATCTGCGGAACGACGCCGCTGGCCATGACGTTGCGCTGGAACACATCGGCATAACCGCCGAGCGAGGCCACACCCTCCTGGATGCGCGCGCCGCCGCTGTCGTTCAGGCCGATGATCGGCGCGCCCACCTTCATCGCCTGGTCCATCACCTTGCAGATCTTCTCGGCATGCGCCTCGGACAGCGCGCCGCCGAAGACGGTGAAGTCCTGGCTGAAGACGAACACGAGGCGCCCGCTGATGGTGCCGTAGCCGGTGACGACGCCGTCGCCGGGCACCTTCTGCGCGTCCATGCCGAAGTCGGCGCAGCGGTGCTCGACGAACATGTCCCACTCCTCGAAGCTGCCTTCGTCCAGCAGCAGCTCGAGCCGCTCACGTGCGCTGAGCTTGCCCTTGGCGTGCTGGGCGTCGATGCGGCGCTGGCCGCCGCCCAGTCGCGCTGCGGCGCGTTTGGCTTCCAGCTGTTCGATGATGTCGTGCATCAGGGGGTCCTCGTGGTTCCGGGAGGGGGGGGTTCAGTGCATCAGATCAAGCAGCCGGCGCGCGGCCACCGACGGCGCCAGCCGGCCCTCGTGCACCTCGGCGCGGGTCGGGGCCAGCGCGGCGCGCACGGCCGGGTGCTGCTGGAAGTGTTCGCGCAGGCCGGCCTCGATGCGCTCCCACATCCAGGTCTGGTCCTGCGCGTGGCGGCGCCCGGCCAGTGCACCGCTGTCGCGGCGGGTCTGCAGCAGGCGCTCGACGACCTGCCAGAACCCGGCTACGCCATCGCCCTTGAGCGCACTGAGCAACAGCACCGGCACGCCGGCGCGCGCCGCAGCAGCATCAGCGTCAGCGTCAGCGGCGGTGGCGCCGTCGTCGTGCCGGCCGTGAAAGCTGAACAGCCGCAGCGCGCTGGTGATGTGCGCCTGCGCGCGCGTGGCGGCATCGGGGTCCAGGTCGGCCTTGTTGATGACCACCAGATCGGCCAGCTCCATCACGCCCTTCTTGATGGCCTGCAGGTCGTCGCCGGCGTTGGGCAGTTGCAGCAGCACGAAGGCATCGGTCATGCCGGCGACCGCGGCCTCGCTCTGGCCGACACCGACGGTCTCGACAATCACGATGTCGTGGCCCGCAGCCTCGCAGACCAGCATCGCCTCACGCGTCATCGCCGCCACGCCGCCCAAGGTGCCGCGTGCGGGGCTGGGGCGGATGTAGGCCTGCTCATGCATCGACAGCCGCTCCATGCGCGTCTTGTCACCCAGGATCGAGCCGCCGCCCAGGCTCGACGAAGGGTCCACGGCCAGCACCGCCACGCGATGGCCGTGCCCGACCAGCAGCAGCCCCAGCGCCTCGATGAAGGTGCTCTTGCCGACACCCGGCACGCCGCTGATGCCCAGCCGCAGCGAGCGCCCGGCGCGCGGCAGCAGCGCATTCAGCAACTCATCGGCGCGCAGGCGGTGGTCGGCGCGGGTGCTCTCCAGCAGCGTGATGGCCTTGGCCAACGCGCGCCGCTGCGCCGCACACGGCGGGCCGCTCACGGCGTCGATCAGCGCCTGGTCTTCAGCGGGCATCGGCGCGGTCTCAGCGCGGCGCCACGGCGGCCCTGATGTGCTCGAGCACGTCCTTGGCGCTGGCCGGGATCGGCGTGCCGGGGCCGTAGATGCCCTTGACGCCGGCCGCGTAGAGAAAGTCGTAGTCCTGCTGCGGAATCACGCCGCCGACGAAAACGATGATGTCGTCGGCACCCTGGCGCCGCAGTTCCTCGATGATGGCCGGCACCAGCGTCTTGTGGCCGGCGGCCAGCGTGCTCACGCCGACCGCATGCACGTCGTTCTCGATCGCCTGTCGCGCGCATTCTTCGGGCGTCTGGAACAGCGGGCCGATGTCGACGTCGAAGCCCAGGTCGGCAAAGGCCGTGGCCACCACCTTGGCGCCGCGGTCGTGGCCGTCCTGGCCCAGCTTGGCGATCATCACCCGCGGGCGCCGGCCCTGTTGTTCGCCGAAGGCCGCGATCTCGTGCTGCAGTTGCGCCCAGCCTTCGGCGCTGTCGTAGGCGGCGGCGTACACCCCGCTCACCTTCTGGATGTCGGCGCGGTGGCGGCCGTAGACCTGTTCGAGCGCATCGCTGACTTCTCCCACCGTCGCGCGTTCGCGCATGGCGGTGATGCCGAGGCCCAGCAGGTTGCCCCGGCCGCTGCGCGCGGCCTCGGTCAGCGCAGCCAGCGCCGCCTGCACGCGGGCCGGGCTGCGCGCGGCGCGCACC
>JBBQOR010000527.1:0-2543 GCA_038331055.1 Burkholderiales bacterium | reverse complement strand
AGCCAGGGCCAGGCCTTGGCCAACGCCTACACAGAGGCTGACCAGGGCGCGGCGTTGTTGGTGGCGGCGCAAGGCGAATGCCGCCGTCATCGCGAGGCGTGCGCCACTGGCGCCCAGCGGATGGCCGAGAGCGATCGCGCCACCATTTGCGTTGACGTGCACGGCATCGTCGGGCAGGCCGAGCACCCTCGTGCAGGCGAGCACCTGCGCGGCGAAGGCTTCATTGATTTCGATGCGGTCGAAGTCGGCCAGGCTCAAGCCGGTGCGTGCCAGCAGCTTGTGGATCGCCGGAACCGGGCCGATACCCATCAGCCGTGGCGCAACCGCGGCCGAGGCCATGCCGACGATGCGTGCCAGCGGCTGCAGGCGGTGACGTTCAAGCGCGGATTCCGAGGCCACCAGTACCGCCGCGGCACCATCGTTGAGACCCGACGCGTTGCCGGCGGTGATACTGGTATCGGCACCAAGCAGTGGTTTGAGTGCGGCCAGTTGCGTTGCCGTGGTTTCGGGGCGCGGATGCTCGTCGTGCTCGACCAACACGGTTTCCCGGCCGGAGGCTGCGTGCACCGGGGTAATTTCCTGCGCCAGCCAGCCATGCTTCCGGGCTTGCGCAGTGCGCTGCTGGCTACGCAAGGCATAGGCATCCTGACTGTCACGATCGATGTCGTACTCGCGGGCCAGGTTTTCGGCAGTCTGGGTCATCGAGTCGACGCCGTAGCTGGCCTGCATGCGCGGATTGACCAGGCGCCAGCCGAGCGTGGTGTCCTCGAGTTGCTGCGCGCGTGTCCAGGCAACGCCGGCCTTGGCCATCACGTACGGTGCGCGGGTCATGCTTTCGACGCCACCGGCCACGATCAGATCAGCCTCGCCGCAGGTAATTGCCCGCGCGGCCTGACCGATGGATTCCAGGCCGGAGGCGCACAGGCGATTGACGGTGACCGCGGGAATACTTTCCGGCAGGCCGGCCAGCAGCGAGGCCATCCGTGCGACGTTGCGATTGTCTTCGCCGGACTGGTTGGCGCAGCCAAGAATCACCTCATCCAGCGCGGCCCAGTCCAGCGCGGGGTGACGCGCCATCAGTGCAGCGATCGGCAGCGCAGCGAGATCATCGGCGCGCACCCCTGCCAGTGCGCCGCCCAAGCGGCCAAACGGCGTGCGCGTCGCGTCGACCAGCCATGCACTAGGCATATGCATGCCTCATCGCCATGTGCGGCAGCCAGCCACCGCGCCGGATCGCCTGTTCGACTGCCACCCGCGCCTCCTGCAGTGCAGGCAGCATCTGCTTTACCGCCCGCTCGGGTGCGTCCTCGCTGTAGGGCATGCCGATATTCAGCGCGGCCACGACCTGGCCTTCACTGGTGCAGATCGGTACCGCGATCGAGCACAACCCCGGCTCCAGCTCGCGCGAGGTCAACGCGTAGCCTTGCTTGCGCACACGCAGCAGTTCGGCCCTGAGTGCCTTGGGGGTACAGATCGTCTGCGGGGTATAGGCGCGAAAGTTCTGATCTTTCAACCAGGCGGCAAGCTCGGCTTCTGGCAGATCGGCCAGGATCACCCGACCCATCGAGGCGGCAAACGCTGGCAGCCGCGCACCCACTCCCAGCGCCACGCTCATCACCCGGCGTACCGGCACACGCAACACGTAGACGATATCGCTTCCATCCAGTACCGCCATCGAGCTGGACTCACCTACCTTTTGCGACAGCTGCTCCAGGCACTGCTGCGCCAGCTCGGTCAGATCCAGCGAGGAAAGATAGCTGTAGCCCAGTTCAAGCACGCGCGGGGTCAAAAAGAAGCTGCGTCCGCGGCTGCCGACATAACCGAGGTGCTGCAGGGTCAGCAGCGAGCGGCGCACTACCGCGCGCGACAGGCCGGTGCGTTCGGCAACCTGCGACAGGCTCGGGCTGGACAGCTCGCGGTCGAAAGCGCGCAGCACCCGCAGGCCACGCGCCAGCGATTGCACATAGTCCGCGCTTTCTTCGAAGGGATTCGAGGGCATAAATCACCGAGGTCCATTGACAGGGCCAGCGTAGAAGGTTTCCAATGAGTTCGCAATACGAATTGTTGTGCGATTACCGCACATTATGAACGAACGGGGGCCAGGCGTGGCAAACGAACTCAACAGTGTCCTGCACAGCTGGTGCGTGCAGTCGCAGTGGCAGGCGCCGACCGTGGTCGGCGGCCACGGTGCGTACCTCGAACTCGAGGACGGTCGCCGTATCCTCGACATGAGCAGCCTCGCTGAATGCAGCAATCTCGGTCATCAGCATCCGGACGTGGTCGAGGCGATCTGCCGGCAGGCGCAGCAGTTGTGCTTCGTCACCTCGAGCTGGGGCGCGCAACCCCGAGCAGAGCTGGCTGAGGCCTTGCTGGAAAAGGCCGGCTTCGATGGCGGGCGCGTGTTCTTCACTCTGGCCGGTGCCGATGCCAACGAGAACGCGGTCAAGTTCGCGCGTCAGGCCAGCGGCAAACCGCGTGGGCACGTCATCGCTCGCGACCGCTCCTATCATGGCGCGAGCTACGCCTGCATGGCCATGTCCGGC
>JBBQOR010000526.1:0-2545 GCA_038331055.1 Burkholderiales bacterium | reverse complement strand
GCTGCCGTCGGTATTCGCGAGCTTGCGCACCGGCAAGGTGAGCAGGGCCGGCAGCAGCGCCGCGCGCTGGGTCAGGTCGATAAAGTCAGCGAACGGGCGCGTGCGCGTCGTGTTGCCTTCGCCGAGGAAGGCGTCGCCGTCCAATCCATTCAGTTCGACGCCGCTGAACAGCCCCGGCGTCACGCCGTTATCCTCGGCGATCAGAGCGTCCGCCAGCTGCAGCAGACGCTGCACGGCTTGCATGCGCGAGGCGGTAGCGTAGTCACGTGCCTCCTTCGCCTTGGGGTCGTCCATGCGCTGGGCGATGGCCGTCGTGCGGACAAAGGTGTTGCCGATCAAGGGCGCCGCGTCGGCGATCACGCGCGGGGTCACGCCGACCTGCTTGAATATTGGCGCGATGGCAGTCTTGGCTTGCACCAGCCTGGCCGAGGTCGTCAGGTTCAGCGACAAATTGCCCAGGAATCCTACGGTGGCCGGGAACGCTTTGATGGTCTCCGACTTCACGGCACCAGCGGCGATCGTTGCTTTGGCCGCGACCGACTTTGCTTCGGGCGCGGGAGCGGCTGGGGCTGAGGCTGGGGCCGAGCTGGCGCTGGTCGATTTGGCTGTCTTCAGGTTTGCAAGGAAGCTGGCAATCTGCGTTTGCGAGGCCACTGCCGTGTCGGCTTGTGCGATGGTCGCGAGCGCGGGCGAGACCGTCAGTCGGGACGCCGCTGTGCTGCCGAGCATGAGTTGGCGAATACGGTAGACGTCGGTCTGTACTTTGACGAAGCCGTAATCGACCAGGTCATCGGCGCGATCGGCGCGCGACTTCAGGTAGGCGATGAAGCCTTCCAGACCCAGCACCGGCAGTTGCGAGCGCTCGACGTCCGACAGGTCGGCGAGCGAGGGATCGCTCATGAGGTCCGACAAGACCTCGACGCTACCGATGCGACTGACCGGCATCGGCGTGCGCATTTGGGCGTGAGTCAGGAAAGTCCATGTGCCGCTGGGAGTGGCGCCCGCCGGCAAGGCGCCGGAGAACCACGGCCGTTCGGCGCTGTTCGCGGCGGCGGCGACGGCCCCTGCCACGCCAAACGCGGCGCAGCCATCGAAGAGCGTGAACGCCATGCCGTCGATCGCCGCGCCGGACAGCTCGACGCTGGAGGCGGCCGCCTCGAGGCGCACCCAGGTGCCCAGCGCGGGCAAATTGCCCACGCGCGTGCGCGACGCCGTGCCGTCGCTACCCCAGTTGGTTAGGTTCGCCCCCCAATAGGCGCGATGCTCCCAGCCGTCCGCAGCCGTGTGCCACTGCAGCATGACTTCGCGGGGCGGATTATCCGGCTCGAGGTACACCCAGCAGAACAGCTGCTCGCCGGCCGCCGGAGTAAAGGCCGCGGCGTCGGTGAAGCTGTGCTGGTGAACATTGCCTGCCGCGGGCTCGATGTGCCCGCCGCCATCGGGTACGGTCGCCGCAGGCAGCACGCTGAAGGACGCCTCGAACGGCGCCCAGAGGTCGTTGTCGCTCAACAGATCCCAAGGCTCGTCCCCGAGTGTTTGTGCGCCTTTGGGCTGCACGTCGCCGAACCATTCCTGGTCGATGCCCGCGGCGTTTGTCTTGCCCGCCACGGCATAGGCCGCGCGACCGCCGAACAAAGTGAAGGCCATGCCGTTGATGACGGCGCTCTCCAAACCGACGCCGGCAGCGGGCACCTCCAGCCGCACCCATTCACCCGCGGTGGGCAGCTCGCCCATTCGCAAGCGCGAGGCGGTGCCGTCCTGCCCCCATGCGATGAGGTTGTCGCCCCAATAAGCGCGGTGCTCCCAGTCGCCGGTTCGCCATTGAAACATCAGGGTGCTCGGCAGGTTATCGGGATCGAGATAGACCCAGCAGTACAGCCGGTCGCCGGCGGCGGGCGTCAGGGTTTCGATTGCGCCCTGGAAGTAATGCTGATGTCGCCCGGCGTTCACGTTGCTGCGGTGGCCGCCCCCGTCGGGCGGCGGCCCCCACGGACTGAGACTCTCGACCTCCAGTGCGTCGGGGTCGTCATCGAACCCGGGCACCACCGGCGTGGTGCCGTCGATGGCATGCGTGAGTACCGCCTGCTTGATGCGCAAACCCTGCCGCCCACCCAACGCGCGCGCGCGCACGAGCAGGAATTGATCCAGCGTCAGCTGGAACTCCGGCGCAACCGTCTCGCGCATCAACAATCGCGGCTCCCACGCCGCTTGCGACACCGGCACCAGCATGCGCACGCTCTCGGCGTTCGACAGGTTGAAAGGCGCGAGTGCCGCACTCGCGCGCAAGGCGAGATCGAGTTGATCCAGCGGAATCGGTGCCGCATCGATATCGAAACCCATGGGGAAAAATTCGCTGCCCAGGCTCTGCGTATTGCTGCCCAGGTTCCTCAGTTCCAAAGCGTTCTTTGGCAACAGCCCGCAGGGCGGCAGGCGCGCAAAGCCCTGCGCCAGAACGCTCGCGCTGGGCGCCGGCTCGCCCGCCGCGGCCACCTGTTCGGCGAACTGCTCGATGCGCGCCTGCCACAAGGCTGGCAAGCGGCTGTTG
>JBBQOR010000525.1:0-2551 GCA_038331055.1 Burkholderiales bacterium | reverse complement strand
TGAACTTGCTGCCCTTGAAGCACTGGCCGATACCGCGGATCGAGGCCTTGATGACCTTCATCTGGTTGTTGGCCAGGAAGGCGCCCAGCGTGGCGCCGCCGATCATTGCCATCTCCCATGGCAGTGCCTTGAGGATCGGGCCCATGTTGCCTCCGTGGGCGATGAACACCCCGAATACGCAACCGAGCACGACGACCCAGCCGATGATGACAAACATGTGTGGACTTTCTGCGGTTGCCGCCGGCACCGGCGGGATGGACTGCCCTGGTTATCGACCGGGGCGCGCCGCAGTTGAGCCGGTGCCTGGCCGGTAGACCCACAGCGGCCGACCGTCGGGGGTGCGCAGCACGCTGTGCGCAGCTGTGCCGACCAACTCGAACTCCAGGCTCACCAGCCAGGCATCGGGGCGCAGTTCGGCCCGCGCCTTGGCCAGCGCGCGAGGCATCGACTCCGGCCGCTGGAACAGGTAGACCAGATCGCAGCCGCGCCAGTCGGCCCGCCACAAGTCGCCGCGGCGCACGCGCGCGAAGCGGCAGCGCAGTGCGGCCAGCGCCGCCAGCGGCCAGCTCCACTCGATGCCCTCGATGCGTGCCTGCGGAAAGGCGCGGCGCAGCGCGCGCAGCCCGGCACCGGTGCCGCAGCCTGCGTCAAGCACCCTCGCGCCGCCGGGCAGCGCCAGCATCGCCAGACCGTCCAGCGCGGCAGCAGGTGTCGGGAACAGCGGCGCATCGCGCCAGGCGCGCACCGGATAGATCAGCAGCAGCAGCGTCAGCGGCAACAGCCAGACCCACGCCGGCCAGGCGCCTGCCGCGCCGAGCACCAGGGCGGAGAGAGGAAAGCCGACGGCCGCCAGGGCACCACGCCACAGCCGGCGCAGGGCGAGCGCGGCAGCCCCGCCGATGGCCAGGCCAGCCAGCGCGGCGGCCACCTGCGAGTGCGGCGAGATGAGCATGAAGGCCGTCCACGCCCCGGCCCAGGCCAGCACCGCCGGCAGCGGCCACGGCAGGCGCAGGGCTCTACGGAGGCGCAAGGCGCGTGGTGAATCCGGGCTCGAAGCCTGGCTCTGGCGGGCGGCATCCATCGGGCGGCCAGTGTGGAAGATCGGCGGCGCGCGCAAAAGGCGCATCAGGGCCGAGAGCACCGGCCAATCTGTGCCGCGCGGCGTGAACAGAAAAATGGCGGGTCCCGAGAGACCCGCCAGAAAGGCACAACGAATGTGCCAGGAGGAGCCAGACTGCAAGCCTTTATCGACGCGCCGCAGCGCCACTTGAGGGCGGCGGCGCGCGACCCGGCGTCGCGAAGTTCAGTGCGCCACGCCCGCCGAGCTGCGCGCCGGTCGCGGACGCGTCGGTGCCGCGGCGCGCGCCGCAGGCCCGGCCTGCGCGACAACGGGCCCGGCCGCGGTCGGTGTGGCCGACAGATCGAACGGGACGTGGTTAGCTTCAAGGTCGGCATCCGTGTGCAGCACCGCAGCGCGCCGGGCGCGGCCGGACTCGAGCTGCAGCGCGCCCGCCAGACGGCCCTTGCCCGCGCGCGCCGGCGGGTTGCACAGGCCGCAGACGTAGTGACGGGCGATCTCGTGGGGATGGGTCACGAAGTGGCCGCCGCACTTGCTGCAGGCGGTCATCGTCAGCATGCCGTTGTCGACAAAGCGCACCAGGCGCCAGGCGCGCGTCACGCTGAGCAGCGCGTCCAGCCCCTGGGCCTGGATCTGCTCTTGATAGAGCTGGTAGGCCTTGATGACGACATCGATCTCGTCGAGCGCGGCTACCTTGTTCAGGTATTCGTGGATGTTCAGGAACAGGCTGGCATGGATATTCGGCTGCCAGGTCATGAACCAGTCGGTGGAAAAAGGCAGCTGGCCCTTGCTCGGGCTCTTGCCGGCGACTTCCTTGTACAGGCGCAGCAGCCGCTCGTAGCTGAGGTCGGTCTCCGACTCCAGCACCTGCAGCCGCGCGCCGAGGTGAATCAGCGTCACCGCGCGCTCGATCTGCCGGGCTTCGGTCAGGATGCTCTTGTTGCGGGCCATGGTGCGTCGTCCTGTTGTGGTTGTTGTCGTTGTACTCGGTGCGAGCGGGGCCGGGCGGAGACCGCTCAGGCCGCTTCCTGGTGCCGGCCGGCCATCAGGATCGACGCGTGCAGACGCGCGACACCTTCGTTGGCGGCACTGCGGCCGTGGCTCGTCAGCAGGCTCCAGACGAGCTCGTCGTCCATGCGGAAGCGGCAAAGAAGCGTGTTGCCGGCGGCGATCTTCATCATCTGCGCCGGCGTCAGCAGCGCGATCATGGTGGCGGTGTCTTCGTTGACCCCCAGGCGATACAGCGCCTGCTCGCGGTCGCTGCGGATCAGGCTCTGGGCGAGCATCAGATAGGACAGGTTGGCTTCGCGGATTTCTGCAAGGATCTGTTCGGCGGTCATCTCAAGCTCCGGGTTCGGGGTTCGCTGTGACGGGTTGTCCAGCGGCTGAAACGGACTGTAGGGATCGGAAATGGGGTGCAACATCAGGCCGGTTCCGTGGCTTGAGTCCGCGAAGTTCCCGTCCGGCTGTAGG
>JBBQOR010000524.1:0-2552 GCA_038331055.1 Burkholderiales bacterium | reverse complement strand
CTTCTCCGGACCGCAGCCCCGCCCTTCCTTGATCTCCTGGTCCATGCAGCGCGAGACGAAGTCGCGCGGAGCGAGGTCCTTCAGCGTCGGTGCGTAGCGTTCCATGAAACGCTCGCCGTCGCTGTTGCGCAGGATCGCGCCCTCGCCGCGACAGCCTTCGGTGAGCAGCACGCCGGCGCCGGCGACGCCGGTCGGGTGGAACTGCCAGAACTCCATGTCCTCGAGTGGGATGCCGGCGCGCGCCGCCATGCCGAGACCGTCGCCGGTGTTGATGAACGCATTGGTCGAGGCGGCGAAGATGCGACCGGCTCCCCCGGTTGCGAGCAGCACGAACTTCGCCTCGAGGATGTGCAGCTCGCCGGTCTCCATCTCGAGCGCGGTGACGCCGCAGACGCTGCCGGCCGCATCGCGGATCAGGTCGAGCGCCATCCACTCGACGAAGAAATTGGTGCGCGCCTTGACGTTTTGCTGGTACAGCGTGTGCAGCATCGCGTGACCGGTCCGGTCGGCGGCGGCGCAGGCGCGCTGCACCGGCTTCTCGCCGTAGTTCGCGGTGTGGCCGCCGAAGGGGCGCTGGTAGATCGTGCCGTCGGGGTTGCGGTCGAAAGGCATGCCGAAGTGCTCGAGCTCGTAGACCACCTGGGTGGCCTCGCGACACATGAACTCGATGGCATCCTGGTCGCCCAGCCAGTCGCTGCCCTTGACGGTGTCGTAGAAGTGGTAGTGCCAGTTGTCCTCGGCCATGTTGCCCAGGCTGGCGCCGATGCCGCCCTGCGCAGCCACGGTGTGCGAGCGGGTCGGGAACACCTTCGACAGCACCGCCACATTCAGCCCCGCCTGGGCCAGCCGCAGCGAGGCCTGCATGCCCGAGCCGCCGGCGCCGACGATGACGACGTCGAAGCGCCGCCGCGGAAGATTTCCCAGAGCCATGCCTTACAACCTCCAGAGTACCTGGACCGCCCAGCCTGCGCAGCCCAGCAACCACGCGATCGTGACCACCTGCAGCACCAGGCGCAGGCCGACCGGCTTGATGTAGTCCATCCAGATGTCGCGCATGCCCACCCACACGTGGTACATCAACGAGACGATGACGACGAAGGTAAGCACCTTCATCCACTGGGCGGCAAAGATGCCGGCCCACTTGTCGTAGCCGATCGGCCCGGGCATCAGCACCTGGACGACCAGCACGATGGTGAACAGGGCCATCAGCGCAGCCGTCACGCGCTGGCTCAGCCAGTCGCGCAAGCCGTAATGCGCACCGACGACGATCCGCTTGGAGCCGTAATTGACGGACATGGTGCTGCGCCTCAGTAGAGGCCGAAGAGCTTGGCGCCGAGCGCCAGCGTCAGCACGGTGGACAGCGCCAGCACGGCGACCGCCGACTGCTGCCCCTGTGCCCGCGTCACGCTGTGCGTCACGTCCATCCACAGGTGGCGCACACCGGCGACGAAGTGGTACAGGAAGCCCCAGATCAGCGCCAGCGCCACCAGCTTCATGAACCAGCCCGGCAGCACGCCGATGCCGAAGATGAAGGCGCCGGTGAAACGCTCGTAGGACACCTCGGACGTGACGCTGGTGTCGAACAACCAGATCACGAAGGGCAGCAGCAGGAACATCATCGCGCCGCTGACACGGTGCAGGATCGAGACGATGCCCGCCGGCGGCAGGCGGTAGCGCAGGATCTGGGAGACGTGGATGTTGCGGAAGACCGGGCGTTCTTTGGTCGTGCTGGCCATCAGGGGTCCTTGTCGTCTCTCCGAGCTTCTTGTTGGTGGGTCGCGTGAATCGCTGATCGAGTTTATTGCAATGCAGCAGAACGCGTGCCGAGCTAGCCCAGTTCGTTGCGGTAGTGATGCGCCGCAGTGTTGTAAAGCCCGCGCCGCCACTCGACCGGCCGATCGCCATAGGTAAAAGACAGTCGGTCCACTTCCAGCAGCGGCGCCCCCGGGGCCAGGCCAAGCAACTGCGCTTCTTCCGCGGCGGCCGCGACTGCACGGATTTTCTCCTCGGCGCGGACCATCGGTACGCCGAATTCCGCCTCGAACAGCGCATACATCGGCCCGCGGTACATCGACAGCCGCTCGGCGCTCAGGCCCTTGAAGAGCGCGGTGGGCAGCCAGATGTCGTCCAGCACCACCGCTCGCGCGGCCTCGGGGCTGGACGCGCTTGCGGCGTCGAGCAGCAGTCGGCGCACCTGCACGGCGGTCTCGCCGCCCTTGAGTTCGAGTGCGCGAGCGATCTCGGCCGGCGCGCGCATGCGCCGGCAGTCGAGAAAGCGCCGCTGCAGGCCGGCGCGCGGGCCGTCGTCGGGCATCAGTCGCAGGAATCGGTACTGCGTGCGCTCTTCGGAGTGGGTGGCGACAAAGGTTCCGCGGCCCTGGCGTCGCACCAGCAGGTTGTCGGTGGCGAGCTCGTCGATGGCCTTGCGCACGGTGCCCTGGCTGACACGGAAGCGCGCCGCCAGTTCGGTCTCGCTGGGGATCATCTCGCCGGGCTTCCACTCACCGCCCTGCAGGCTGGTGGTCAGCAGCGTCTTGATCTGCCGGTACAGC
>JBBQOR010000523.1:0-2556 GCA_038331055.1 Burkholderiales bacterium | reverse complement strand
GCCGCCTCTCGCGCCGCCTGCGCGAGCTGGGCCACGCTTCGTTCGGCAGCTACCTGCAGTGGCTGGAGCAGGCGCGCGGCGCGCAGGCCGAGAGCGAGTGGCAGGAGTTCATCAACTGCCTGACGACCAACCTGACCTCGTTCTTCCGCGAAGACCACCACTTCGTGCTGCTGGTCGAAGACCTGCAGGGCCGCCGCGGCGGCCCGATCCGCATGTGGTGCGCCGCCGCGTCGACGGGCGAGGAGCCCTACTCGCTGGCGATGACGGCGCAGGAGACGCTGGGCTCGGGCGCCAACCTGACGCTGCTGGCCAGCGACATCGACACCGCCGTGCTGGCCACGGCGCGGCGCGCGGTCTACGAGACCGATGCGCGCGGCCTGTCGCCCGAGCGGTTGCGCCGGCACTTTCAGCGCGGCACCGGCGTCAACGCCGGGCACATCCGCGTCAAACCCGAACTGGCGCGCCTGGTGGAGTTCCGCAGCTTCAACCTGATGAGTGCCGACTGGTCTTCGCTCGGCGGACCGATGGACATCGTCTTCTGCCGCAACGTGATGATCTACTTCGACGCGCCCACGCAGCGCCGGGTGCTCGAGCAGATCCACCGCGCGACGCGCCCGGGCGCCATGCTGTATGTGGGCCACTCGGAGAACTTCACCGAGTCGCGCGACCTGTTCCGCCTGCGCGGCAAGACGGTCTACGAGCGGGTCTGAGGAATGCAGGCCCAGGCGCAGGCCCTCTCGGCCCTCTCATCGATCAGCACGCGCGGCGCCAGCGCCGGTGCGCAAGAGCGCATGGCGCGCCTGCGCGCGCGCACGCGCCGCGCCGGCGAGGCCTCGTTCTTCTTCCACGACGCCCACTTCGACAACGCTGCGGTGAAGGTGCTGCCCGGCGAGCACTTCGTGCACGACGAGGACGTGCTTGTGATGACCACCCTGGGCAGCTGCATCGCCGCCTGCCTGTGGGACCGCGAGCGCCGCATCGGCGGCATGAACCACTTTCTGCTGCCTGAGGGGCCGGTGGCCGACGGCGGACGCTACGGCGCCTTCGCGATGGACCTGCTGATCGGCGAACTCGTCAAGCGCGGTGCCTCACGCCTCACGCTGGAGGCCAAGGTGTTCGGCGGCGGCGCGGTGATCGGCGGCATGACCACGATCAACGTCGGCGAGCGCAACACCCGATTCGTGCTCGACTACCTGCGCACCGAGCGGATCGCCGTGGTCTCCAAGGACGTGCTCGACATCCACCCGCGCAAGGTCTGCTTCATGCCGGCCAGCGGCAAGGCGATGGTCAAGCGGCTGGCCGCCACGCAGGCGGCCATGCTGGCCGCGCAGGAACAGAACGCTGCGACGCGCCTGCCCGCGCCAGCGGCCGGCGGCAGCATCGACCTCTTCTGAAGCCCCGAGGTGAGCTGATGGACCGACCAGCCAAGATACGCGTCATCGTCGTCGACGATTCTGCGTTGGTGCGCGGCCTGTTGACCGAGATCGTCAACCGGCAGCCCGACATGGAGTGCATCGGCGCCGCACCCGACCCGCTGGTGGCGCGCGAGATGATCCGCGAACGCAACCCCGACGTCATCACGCTCGACATCGAGATGCCGCGCATGGACGGGCTGGACTTCCTGGCCCGCCTGATGCGCCTGCGGCCGATGCCGGTGGTGATGGTCTCCACGCTGACCGAACGTGGTGCCGAGGTGACGATGAAGGCGCTGGAGCTGGGC
The DNA here is from genome assembly GCA_038331055.1 of Burkholderiales bacterium. GTDB lineage: Bacteria > Pseudomonadota > Gammaproteobacteria > Burkholderiales > Burkholderiaceae_C > Rubrivivax. Next base: position 836 of record JBBQOR010000523.1, on the reverse strand, counting down.
GCGGTGGACTTTGTCGCCAAGCCCAAGATCGGCGTGGCCGACGGCCTGCAGCGCCTGGGCGAGGAGATCACCGAGAAGATTCGCACCGCGGCACGCGCCCGTGTGCGCCGGCTGGCGCCGGAGCCCACGGCCGCGGCGGCCGCAGGTGCCGCGGCGGTTGTCGCGCCCCGCGCCCTGGGCCGCCTGTCGACCGAAAAGCTGATCTTCATCGGCGCCTCCACCGGTGGCACCGAGGCCACGCGCGAAGTGCTGATGCAGTTGCCCGCCGACAGCCCGGCGGTGCTGATCACCCAGCACATGCCCCCGGGCTTCACGAAGAGCTACGCAATGCGGCTGGATGGCCTGTGCCGGCTGCGCGTGAAAGAAGCCAGCGACGGCGAGCGGCTGCTGCCCGGCCACGCCTACATCGCCCCCGGCGGCCTGCATCTGTCGGTCGAGCGCTCGGGCGCCAACTACGTGGCGCGCGTGCGCGACGGCGAACCGGTCAACCGCCACAAGCCGTCGGTCGAGGTGCTGTTCCGCTCGGCCGCGCAGGTGGTCGGACCCAACGCGATCGGCGTCATGCTCACCGGCATGGGCGCCGACGGCGCACGCGCGATGCGCGAGATGCGCGATGCCGGCGCCTGGAACGTCTGCCAGGACGAGGCCAGCTGCGTGGTCTTCGGCATGCCGCGCGAAGCCATCGCCGCCGGCGCGGCACACGAGGTGCTGCCGCTGGCGCGCATCGCGCCCGCAATGCTCGAGCGGCTGCGCAGCACGGTCGGCGCGGCGCTGACGCGCATCTGACCAGCCTACGCCGGCGTCAGCGCGCCGGCTTGGGCAAGAACAAGGCCTGC
>JBBQOR010000522.1:0-2560 GCA_038331055.1 Burkholderiales bacterium | reverse complement strand
GCGCGCCACCATCGCGCGGCTGGACCAGCCTTCGCCTGACGGCCAGGGCATGTGGGTGGTGCACCTGAAGAACGCCGACGCCGCACGGCTGGCGACCGTGCTGCGCGCGGCCTTCGCCGCCAACGCCCCGGGCGGCGGCGGCGGGGGCGGCCCGATCCAGACCGCAGCTTCCATCCTGCCCGGCCTGACTGGCCAGTCAGGATCGGCGCAAGGCAACTCCGCCGCCACCACGCCGGTGGGCACCGCCGCGCAGCCGTCCACCGGCGGCTTCGTGCAGGCCGACCCGGCCACCAACTCGCTGATCATCACCGCCGCCGAGCCGCTGTACCGGCAGGTGCGCCACATGATCGAGCGCCTCGACACGCGGCGCGCGCAGGTCTACATCGAAAGCATGATCGTCGAGGTGGTGGGCGACAACGCGGCCGACTTCGGCTTCCAGTGGCAAGGGCTGCTCGGCCAGAGCGGCGACCGCTTCGGCGTCATCGCCGGCACCAACTTCGCGGTCGGCGGGCCGAGCATCCTGTCGCTGTCGCAGAGCGTCTCCGGTTCCGCCGGAGGCAGCCTGCCCGGGCCGGGCGTGAACATCGGCATCCTGAAGAACTACGGCGGCACCTATGCGCTGGCCGCGGTGGCGCGCGCACTGCAGACGCAGACCAACACCAACATCGTCTCCACGCCCAACCTGATCACGCTGGACAACGAAGAAGCGAAGATCGTGGTCGGCTCCAACGTGCCCTTCATCACCGGCCAGTTCACGACCAGCGGCACCGCCATCAGCAACCCCTTCCAGACCATCGAGCGCAAGGACGTGGGCATCACGCTGCGCATCAGGCCGCAGATCGGCGAAGGCGGCGCCGTGCGCATGACGATCTTCCAGGAGCAAAGCTCGGTGCAGGGCACGGCGGCGGTGGGCACCAGCAATGCCGGGCCGTCCACCACCAAACGCTCGATCGAGTCCACGGTGGTGGTCGACGACGGGCAGATCATCGTGCTCGGCGGGTTGATCCAGGACGAGTTCGTCGACAGCAACGCGCGGGTGCCGGTGCTGTCGGACATCCCCGGCATCGGCCGCCTGTTCCGCAGCGACAGCCGGACCAAGCGCCGCACCAACCTGATGGTCTTCATCCGCCCGGTGGTGATGCGCGACGCCGCGTCGTCGAACACGCTGTCGCTCGACCGCTACGAGCAGATTCGCGCGCAGCAGAAAGATCAGCAGCCCGCGCCCAGCGTGGTGCTGCCGATCAACGATGCACCGGTGCTGCCGCCGCAGCGCCCGGCCCCCGACGGCGCCGCGGCGCCGAAGCGGCCTTGAGCGGGCGGCGCTGAGATGGGCGCCCGCCATCCGCTGCCCTATGCCTTCGCCAAGGCGCACACGCTGCTGCTCGAGGACGATGGCCAGCAGCTTGTGCTGTGGGCCGCCGAGACCACGCCACCGGCCGCGCTGGCCGAGGTGACCCGGCTGCACGACGTGGCGCGCTTCGAGCGCGAGGCCGCGGCCTCGCTGGCGCAGCGCATCGCGGTGGCTTATGCCGGCGGCGAAGGCAGCGCGGCCGCCGTCATCGGCGAGGTGGAGAGCGGCGTCGACCTGAGCCGCATGATGCAGGACCTGCCGGCCGTGGAAGACCTGCTGGAGGCGGCCAACGACGCGCCGATCATCCGCATGCTCAACGCGCTGCTGACGCAGGCGGCCAAGGACGGCGCGAGCGACATCCACATCGAGCCCTACGAGCGCAGCAGCGCGGTGCGCTTTCGCATCGACGGCACGCTGCGCGAGGTGGTGCAGCCCAACCGGGCGCTGCACGCGGCGCTGATCTCGCGCCTGAAGATCATGGCCGAGCTCGACATCGCCGAGAAACGCCTGCCGCAGGACGGCCGCATCAGCCTGCGCATCGGCGGGCGGGCGATCGACGTGCGCGTGTCCACCCTGCCCGGCTCGCATGGCGAACGCGCGGTTCTTCGGCTGCTGGACAAGACCGAATCCAAGTTCACGCTCGAAGGTCTGGGCATGGGCCACGAGGTGCTTCGAGGCTTCGACCGGCTGATCCAGCAGCCGCACGGCATCCTGCTCGTCACCGGGCCTACCGGCTCGGGCAAGACGACCACGCTGTATGCATCGCTGGCGCGCATCGACACGGCCGGCACCAATGTGCTGACAGTGGAAGACCCGGTGGAGTACGAGCTCGCGGGCATCGGCCAGACGCAGGTGAACACGAAGATCGACCTCAGCTTCGCCAAGGCGCTGCGCGCGATCCTGCGCCAGGACCCGGACGTCATCATGATCGGCGAGATCCGCGACCACGAGACCGCGCAGATCGCCATCCAGGCCAGCCTCACGGGCCACCTGGTGCTCGCCACGGTGCACACCAACGACGCGGTGAGCAGCGTCACGCGGCTGATCGACATGGGCGTCGAGCCCTTCCTGCTCAGCTCGAGCCTGCTCGGCACGCTGGCGCAGCGGCTGGTGAGAAAGCTGTGCCTGCGGTGCAAGCGCAGCGACGGCGACGGCCGCTGGCACCCTGTGGGCTGCGAAGCCTGCGCGCACACCGGCTACAAGGGCCGC
>JBBQOR010000521.1:0-2570 GCA_038331055.1 Burkholderiales bacterium | reverse complement strand
TCTCGGAAATCGTTGCCGGGCTTTCGGAGATGGCTTCCATCATCCGCATCAGGCCGCCCTCGATGCGTTTGGCGATCTCGATTTCGCCCTCACGCGTCAGCAGTTCAACCGTTCCCATCTCACGCATGTACATGCGCACCGGGTCGGTGGTGCGGCCGAACTCGCTGTCGACCGTGGACAGCGCGGCCTCGGCTGCCTCCTCGGCCTCTTCCTCGGTGGCGGTGGTGGCGCCGCCGCCGGCGATGAGCAGCGTGGCCGCGTCGGGCGCCTGCTCATAGACCGCGATGCCCATGTCGTTGAGCATCGAGACGATGGCCTCGAGGATCTCGTTGTCGACCAGCTTTTCCGGCAGGTGGTCATTGATCTCCTGGTGCGTCAGGAAACCGCGCGTCTTGCCCATCTTGATGAGCGTCTTCAGTTCCTGGCGGCGCTTGACGACCTCTTCTTCGGTCAGCGTGGTTTCGTCGAGGCCGAACTCGCGCATCAGCGCGCGCTCCTTGGCGCGGCTGACCTTCATGCGCAGCGGCTTGGCCTTCTCGGTCTTGTCGGTGCCTTCGGTGGTTTCGGTGGTTTCGGTGGTTTCCACCACCTCGGCCTCGACTTCGGCCTCGAACTCGACTTCAACTTCGCTGTCGACGACGTCCTCTTCCTCGACCCGCGGCTTGGTCACCGGCTCAACACCCTTCTTGCCCGTGGTCTTGGCAGCAGGCTTGCCCACAGTCTTAACCACATCCGGCGCGGGCTTGGCAGCGGTGCCCCTGGCCGCGGCAGCCGTCTTGGTCACCACCGCTGGCTTGGCCGCCGGTGCAGCGGCCCTGCCTGCGCTGCCGACGGTCTTGGCGGTTGGCGGCGCGGCCTTCGCCGCGGGTGCGCCCGCCTGAGGCGCTGCGGTGGCGGACTTCGGTGCGGACGAGGGCTTGGCGGTCGGCGCAGGCTTGGTGGCCGTGGGCTTGGTGGCCGCGGGCTTGGCCATCGAGGCCTTGGGGGTCGCGCTGACCTTGGACTCGGGCGCGGCGGGCGCCTTGGCGGCAGGGGCAGGGGCGGCGGGCTTCTTGGCGGTCATTCTTTTCCTCGATGGCGGATGTCGGCGGCAGGCCCGGCCGGGCGGGTCTGGATGCAAGGGGCTCGGCGCAACGGGCGCCGGGGCGTCAGAGGCTCGAACTGCGCAGATGTCCGCAGGACAGACGCCGGAGAGCCGGACATGCTCGGTGCAGACGATGAAGCGCCAGCAAAGAGGCGTGACCTGGGTCGAAGGCGCAGCCCTTGCGGGTGGGTTCTGCTGTACGGGCCTGAGGATGAACCTGGGTTCGTCCCTGCTGGAGGGTGGCCTGGGCCCGGAGATGCTGCTGTCACTCTTGCCGCTGCAACAAACGCAGGATTATACCGCCGGCCCCGCGGCCGCGCGGCTCCGGCGCCCGCTTCCCGGCCGCAGTCAGTGTGCGCTGGGCGGCGTCACGCGCAGTGCCCGCTGCAGCCTGAAGAGCTCGCTGCGGCGAGCCGCTGCAGCCTCGGACAGTTCACCCGACTCGATCAGCCATGTCAGCTCTTCTTCCACCGCAAGCAGCCGCAGCCGGCGCAGTGCTGCGGCCGCCTGCTCGGCTACGTCGTCCTCGGCCGGCAGGTCGTGAAAGGCGCGCAGGCGCTCGATCAGCGCAGCCAGCGTCTGCGCACCCGGCGAGCTGCTGATCTCTTGCAGCAAGGCGCCCATCGCCAGCGGCCCGTGGTCGTGCACCGCGCGTTCCAGTGCGGCGAAGAAGGCGCCGTGCGGCTCGGGCTGTCCGGCCAGGAACTCGTGCTCGTCGGCGCTCAGGCGCTGCCATTGCGGGGTGTGGCGCGCCAACAGCCAGGCGCTGCGGTCGAGCAGCGACGCGGCCGGTGGCGGTGTGCGTCCAGCGCCGGGCGAGCGCACGCGCAAGCGGCCCGCGCTGCCGTTGGCCGACGAACCGCCCACGGTGCCGGGGGTGCCGCGGTTGCCACGTGCGCCGCGGGCGGCGGTGCGCGCCCAGTGGCCGGCCAGCACCTCGCGCGGCATCGCACCGCGCTCGGCCAGCGCACTCAGCACCTGTTCACGCAGCAAGCCCTCGGGCAGTGCCTCGAACAGCGGCCGCGCCTGACCCAGCATGCGGGAGCGGCCCTCGGGCGCGCCGAGCTCGCAGTCCGCTGCGGCCTGCACCATCAGCTGCTCTGACAGCGGCACGGCCTGCGCAACCATCGCCTCGAAGGCGTCGGCGCCATGTTCGCGCACGTAGGAGTCTGGGTCGTGCTCGGCAGGCAGGAACAGAAAGCGCACGCTGCGCAGGTCGGTGGCCAGCGGCAGCGCGGCTTCGAGCGCACGCGCCGCTGCGCGCCGGCCGGCCGCATCGCCGTCGAAGCTGAAGACAACGGCGTCGGTGAAGCGGAACAGCTTCGTCACGTGTTCTGCGGTGCAGGCGGTGCCCAGCGTGGCGACAGCGTTGCCGAAGCCCGACTGCGCCAGCGCGACCACGTCCATGTAGCCCTCGACCACCAGCGCATAGCCGCGCTCGCGCAACGCCTGTCGCGCCTCGTGCAGGCCGTAGAGCTCGCGGCCC
>JBBQOR010000520.1:0-2580 GCA_038331055.1 Burkholderiales bacterium | reverse complement strand
CGCTCGCCCTGCATCCTGCTCGTCGGCACGGCCGACACCAAGGCCGAGGAACTGGCCTTCCTGCGCCGCCACATCGAGGCGGCCGAGGGCAGCGTCTGCCTGATGGACGTGGGCGTGCTGGGCCACGCGCCGATCCCGGTCGAGGTGAGCGCGGCCGAGGTGGCCGAGGCGGCCGGTGCGTCGCTCGATCAGGTGCGCAACGCCAGCGACGAGAACGAGGCGATGTGCCGCATGGCGCTGGGCGCGGCGCGGCTCGCCAAGGCCCTGCACAGTGCAGGACGGGTGCACGGGGCGTTGATCCTCGGCGGCACCATGGGCACCGATCTGTCGCTGGACGTCGCGGCCGCGCTGCCACTGGGCGTGCCCAAGGTGGTGGTCTCGACCGTGGCGCACTCGCACCTGATCCCGCCCGAGCGGGTGGCGCCGGACTTGATCATCATGCTCTGGGCCGGAGGGCTGTATGGCCTGAACCCGCTGTGCGAATCCACGCTGCGCCAGGCGGCGGGTGCGGTGGTCGGCGCCTGCCGCAGCGCCGAGGAACCTGCCCGCGTGCGCCCGCTTGTCGGCATGACTTCTTTCGGCAGCAGCGCGCTGTCGTACATGTTGCGGCTGCGGCCGGCCCTGGCCGAGCGCGGCTTCGATCTCGCGGTGTTCCACGCCACGGGCATGGGCGGCCGCGCTTTCGAGGCCATGGCGGCTGAAGGGCGCTTCGCGGCAGTGATGGACTTCTGCCTGCAGGAGGTGAGCAACCATGTGCATGGCTCCGTGGTCACCGCCGGCCCGGACCGCCTGAGCGGCGCCGGCCGCGCCGGCGTGCCGCAGCTGGTGGCGCCCGGGGCGATCGACATGATCGACTTCGCGGGCTGGCAGCCCCTGCCCGCGGTGATGCAAGACCGGCCAGCGCGTGCCCATAACCGGCTGCTGTACTCGGTGGCGGCCACCGCCGATGAGCGTCGTGCGACGGCGCGCCAGATTGCGGCGCAGCTGGCGCAGGCGCGCGGGCCGGTGCACCTGCTGCTGCCGCTTCAGGGCATCGAGCAATGGGATCGCCCGGGTGAGCCCTTGCACGACCCGCTCGCGCTGGCCGCCTTCCACACCGAAATGCGGCGTGTGCTGCCCGCGGACGTGCGCGTGACCGAGTTGCCCGCCCACATCAACGACGACGCCTTCAGTGATGCCGCGCTGGCCGTGTTCGACGACTGGGTGCAGCGCGGCGTCGTGCGCCGTGCGTTGCATGACGTCACTGCGCAGGCCCGGGGATGAGAGCGCTCGAGCCCGAGGCGCTGCTGCTGGACTTCGGCAGCGTGATCAGCGTGTCGCTGTTCGAGCGCCATCGTGACACCGAGGCCGAGTTGGGTTTGCCCGCCGGCAGCCTGGGCTGGCTCGGGCCGATCGCACCGGAGACTGATCCGCTGTGGCAGGCGATGCAGCGTGACGAACTGAGTGAGCGTGACTACTGGGCGCAGCGCGCGCAAGAGTTGGGGCAGGCCGCCGGTGAGCCCGGCTGGGACATGCTGGCGATGCTGACGCGGCTGCGCCATTCTGAGCCGTACGCCGTCGTGCGCCCTGCCATGCGCTGGCTGGTGCATCAGGCACGCGCGCGCGGCTGCCGCGTCGGCATCCTCAGCAACGAGCTCGAGCTGTTCTACGGCGCCGAGTTCCTGAAGCGCATGGATATCCTGCGCGACATGCACGTGATCGTCGACGCCACGCACACCAAGATCCTGAAACCCGACCCGCGCGCCTATGCGCTGGCGGTGCAGGGCATGGGCGTGGCGGCGGAACGCATCCTGTTCGTCGACGACCAGTTTCGCCACATCGCCGGTGCGCAGCGTGCCGGCTTGCAGACGCAGTTGTTCGACCTGCGCGATGTGGCCGGCAGCATTGCTGCCGTCGCCGCACGCCTGAGGCTGCCGGTGGAAGACGCCGCATGCCGCGCCTGATGGAGGGCCACTGATGGCCCTGCGCAAGCTCGATGCGCAAGCCTTGAGCGCGGCGCTGGCGCGCGAGCAGGCGCGCTTTGCCGAGACGCACCCGCGTTCGCGCGCGGCCTTCGCGGCGGGTCAGCAGCACTACCTGTACGGCGCGCCCTCGCACTGGATGCGGCGCTGGGCCGGGGGCTTTCCGCTGGCCGTGAAGTCGGCCCGGGGCGCGCGCGTGCAGTGCGTCGACGGCTTCGAGCGGGTCGACTTCTGCCTCGGCGACACCGGTGCCATGTGCGGCCACGCCCATCCGGCGATCACGCAGGCGGTGGCCGCGCAGCTGGACCGTGGCGCCACCCTGATGCTGCCCACCGAAGACGCGGCCTGGGTCGGCGATGAGCTGACGCGCCGCTTCGGCCTGCCTTACTGGGGCTTCACCACCTCGGCCACCGATGCCAACCGTGCGGTGATCCGCATCGCCCGCATGATCACCGGCCGGGCCAAGGTGCTGGTCTTCGACGGTTGCTACCACGGCGCGGTGGAAGAGGCGCATGTGGCGCTCGACGCCGAAGGCCGTGTGGTGCTGCGCAACGGCATCCATGCCAACGCGACGGACCACGCGCGTGTCTCGAAGGTCGTGCCCTTCAACGACGTGGCC
>JBBQOR010000519.1:0-2582 GCA_038331055.1 Burkholderiales bacterium | reverse complement strand
GGCGGCCCGGCCTGGCGCATGGACGCCGGTGACGTGAGCCTGATCTTTGCCGGCATGCCTTCGCCCGGCCCCGCCGCCCCGCTGCATGCCTGAACGCGCCATGCGACCACGCCACGATGCGGGCGCTGCCGCGGCAGCCCGCACCGGCGACCAGGCCGACGGCTTGCGCCGGCTGTTCGGCGGGCCGCGCCGCTGTCTGCTTGCGGTGATCGCCAATCCGCATGTCGCCGCCACCAGCGTGGTGCTCGAGCGGCTGACGGCAGCGCTGTCGGCGGCCGGCCGGCGCACGCTGCTGGTCGACGCCGCCGACGACTCGCCACCGCCGGGCGAACTGACGGCGATCGATCTGGTCAGCAGCATCGAGCGGCTGTCGGCCGACGTCGGCTACCTCGCCGCGCGCGGTCTGCCGCGTGCCTGGGTGGACCCGCGCGGCTCGGCCGCCGGCCTGATCGACGCGCTGGTCGACGCCGCGCCGCGTGCCGATGTGCTGCTGCTGCATGCCTCTGCTGCCGACCTGGCGCGCATGCTGCCCGGGCGCGCCGTGCGCCCGCTGATGCTGGCCTGCGACCACCCCGAGAGCGTCAAGCACGGCTATGCCGGACTCAAGCTGCTGGGCCAACGCTGCCAGCTGCGCACTTTCGATCTGCTGCTGGCGGCGTCGCCGACCAGCCCGCGCGCGGCGGCCATCGCTGCCAGCCTGGGCGATGTCGCCGAACGCTTCCTCGGCGGCTTGCTGCACGGCTGGGCGGTGATCGATCCGGCCAGTCATGTGCAAGACCCCACGCAAGCCACGCTGGCCCGGCTGCTCGCCGGGCAACTGGCGATGGAAGATGCGCCCGCCTTGGCCAGCGGGGCCCGCGCGGCCCAAGCCGCCAGCCGCCACTCGAACTGAACCGACCCGAATCCGGAGCCCGCCTCATGTACACCGCCAAGGGACAACTCGACACCGGCGCGCTGCTCAAGCAGTACAGCCCGCTGGTGCGGCGCCTGGCGCACCAGATGATCGCCAAGCTGCCGGCCAACGTCGAGATCGACGATCTGATCCAGGTCGGCATGATCGGCTTGTCCGATGCGCTGACCCGCTTCGATGCCGCGCAAGGGGTGCAGTTCGAGACCTTTGCCACCCAGCGTATCCGCGGCGCCATGCTCGACGAGCTGCGCGGCAACGACTGGATGAGCCGCGGCGACCGCCGCCATCAGCGCTCGATCGAGACCGCCGTGCACAAGCTCGAGCAGAAGCTCGGCCGCGCACCCAACGAGAGCGAGATCGCCAAGGAGATGGGCCTCGAGCTGGTCGAGTACCAGGAGCTGCTGGGCAAGGTGCGCGGCATGCAGCTGGTCTACCTCGAGGACATGAGCGGCGACGACGGCGACGAGGACTTCCTCGACCGCCACGTCGCCGACCACGACGCCAACCCGCTGGGCCGCCTGCAGGACCAGCGCATGCGCCAGGCGCTGGTGGATGCGATCAAGAACCTGCCCGAGCGTGAGCAGTACGTGATGAGCATGTACTACGAGCACGACATGAACCTGAAGGAGATCGCCGCCGTGCTCGGCGTCACCGAGAGCCGGGTCTGCCAGCTGCACAGCCAGTCGATCGCCCGGCTGCGTACGCGACTGCGTGAGTGGTGAGCGCCGACGCGCCCTAAGTCGTCAGCTTTTCGGAGGTCGGCGTCGGCGCGATGCCGCGCGGCGTCGCGCTCGCCAGCGTGAACTCGAACAAAGCCCCGGCGCCGACCTTTCCTTCGGCGCGCACGCTGCCGCCGTGGCGCTCGACGATGCGCTGCACGATGCTCAGCCCGATGCCGGTGCCCTGAAAGTCCTCGCCGGCGTGCAGCCGGGTGAAGGGCTTGAACAGCCTCGACGCCTGCGCCGGGTCGAAGCCGGCGCCGTTGTCCTGCACGCGCACGCGCAGGCGGCCATCGGCGCCGAAGATCGCGCTCAGCCGCACGCTCGCGTGGGCGGTGTGGCGGGTGAACTTCGCCGCGTTGCCCAGCAGGTTGGTCAGCACGATGCGCAGCGAAGGCGGTGACGCACTGACTTGCAAGGCCGGTTCGATCTCCCAGCGGATCGGACCCTGCCGCTTCAACGCCGGCAACTCGTCGATCACCGCATGCGCCAGGGCGCTCAGATCGACCGTCTGCGCCTCTACCGGCTCGGTGGTCGAACGCGCCAGCTGAAGCAGCGCGTCCACCGTGTCGCGCATGTGGTGCGCGGCCTGCATCTGAAGGTCGATCAGATGGCGCTCTTCGGCGTCGAGCCGGTCGCGCAGGCGCAGCTCGAGCAGATGCGCCAGCCCTTGCACGTGGCCGATCGGTGTCCGCAGTTCATGCGCCAACTGCCGCGCGAAGGCATCCAGGTCGAGGTTGACCTGTTCGAGCTCTCGTGTGCGCTCGGCGACCGCGCTCTGCAGCTCCTCGTTGTGGCGCAGCAGCAGCCGTTCGGCCTGCTTGCGCAGTGTGATGTCACGACCGACGCCGTGGTGGCCTACAAAGCGACCGCTGCCATCGAAGCGCGGCAAGCCGCTGATCGACATCCAGATCCACACGCCGGGCTGCATCTCGACTTCCAGCTGCAGCGAG
>JBBQOR010000518.1:0-2587 GCA_038331055.1 Burkholderiales bacterium | reverse complement strand
GCTTTCCCACGGCCTTCACCTTGATGGGCATGGGGATGATCTTCACGTGGATCGCCTACGAGGAGAACACGAGCAAGACGCTGACCCTGATGGTGCAAAGCGCCTTCAAGGTGATGGGCAACGACGTGCTCATCTCGATTCCGCTGTTCGTGTTCATGGGCTATCTGGTCGAACGCGCCAACCTGATCGAAAAGCTCTTCAAGAGCCTGCACCTGGCCATGGCGCGCGTGCCCGGCAGCCTGGCCGTGGCTACGCTGTTCACCTGCGCCGTGTTTGCCACGGCCACCGGCATCGTCGGCGCGGTGGTCACGCTGATGGGGCTGCTGGCGCTGCCGCAGATGCTGCGCGGCGGCTACGACGTGCGCGTCTCGGCCGGCGCCATCACGGCCGGTGGCTGCCTGGGCATCCTGATCCCGCCCAGCGTGATGCTGATCGTCTACGGTGCCACCGCGGGGGTCTCGGTGGTGCAGCTGTATGCCGGCGCCTTCTTCCCCGGCTTGATGCTGGCCGGCCTGTACGTCGTCTACGTGGTGGTGCTGGCCAAGCTCAAGCCGCATCTGATGCCGCCACTGCCGATGGCCGAGCGCTTCGTGCCGCTGCCGCCGCTGAATGACCGCGTCGCCCAGGCGATCTCCAACACCGCGCTGCCCGCGCTGCTGAAGGCGCTGAAGGGCCGGCGCAACCTCGACGTGCCGGTCGGACATCTGCTGCGCGAGCTGGGCGTCGCGCTGCTGCCGGCCCTGCTGTTCGCGCTGGTGGCGCTGGGCAGCTGGTTCGCCAACACCACGCCGCCCGAAGCGGTGGTGGCCGCACGCTCGGGCTCGGGCGAACTCGCCGAGCCGGGTGGCGGCGTGCGCGAGCCCGCGGGCGCCGGCGGGCTGCAGGAACCGGCCTCATCCGGCGGCGGTCTGCAGGAACCCCCGTCGAGCGACGGCGGCCTGAAAGAGCCGCCTTCGGCTGACAGCGGCGTCAAGGAACCGCCGGCCGACGGCGGCGTGCAGGAGCCCCCCGGCGCCGACAGCGGCGGCCTGACCGAGCCGCCGACGGCTGCGGCCGGCAGCACCGCCGAGCCGGCCGAACGCCGGCCCGCCACACGAGGCTACTGGATCGGCGTGGCCGTCGGCGCTGTCGCGATGATCGCCTTCTATGCCTTCCTCAGCTTCCAGCGGCTGGAGGTCTTCAAGATGCTGCTGGCCAGCTTTTTCCCGCTGATGGTGCTGATCCTGTCCGTGCTCGGCTCGATCGTCTTCGGCCTCACCACGCCCACCGAAGCGGCGGCGGTGGGCGCTTTCGGCGGCGTCCTGCTCGCGGTGGCCTATCGGCAGTTCAACTGGTCGGTGCTCAAGGAGTCGGTCTTCCTGACTGCCAAGACGAGCGCCATGGTCTGCTGGCTGTTCGTCGGCTCGGCCATCTTCTCGGCCGCCTTCGCGCTGCTGGGCGGGCAGGAGCTGGTCGAGAACTGGGTCATGTCGCTTAACCTGACGAAGACCCAGTTCCTGATCCTGAGCCAGGTCATCATCTTCATCCTCGGATGGCCGCTGGAGTGGACCGAGATCATCGTGATCTTCATGCCCATCTTCATCCCGCTGCTCGACAACTTCGGCGTCGACCCGCTGTTTTTCGGCCTGCTGGTGGCGCTGAACCTGCAGACGGCCTTCCTCAGCCCGCCGGTGGCGATGGCGGCGTTCTACCTCAAGGGCGTCAGCCCGCCGCATGTCACGCTGAACCAGATCTTCGCCGGCATGCTGCCGTTCATGGGCATCCAGGTGGTGGCCATCGTGCTGCTGTACATCTTCCCGGGCATCGGGATGTGGCTGCCGACGGTGCTTTATCGCTAGACCGGATTTCGCCGGGGTAGCCACAATTCCGGCGTGAAGAGATCCCTGGCCAGCACGCTGCGGCGGCAATGGCATGAGGCCGTGCGCCACGGCCTGCATGCGCTGCCGCGCGAGCTGCGCTTTGCGCTGTACCGCATGCTGGTCGATTGCGACCCGGCACCCGACCCGCGGCTGCAGCTGAAAATCGCCGAGTCGCAGGACGAGCTGGAAGCCTGCTTTCGCATCCTGCACGACGCCTATGTGAGCAGTGGCTTCATGAAGCCGCACCCGTCGGGGCTGCGCGTCACGCCGTACCACGCGCTGCCCACCACCACCACGCTGGCAGCGATGTGGGACGGCGAGGTGGTGGGCACCATGTCGCTGATCCGCGAGGGCGTGTTCGGCTTTCCGCTGCAGAGCATCTTCGACCTGGCGCCGGTGCGCGCCAAGGGCGGCCGCATCGCCGAGATCTCGGCGCTGGCGGTGCACCCGAAGTTCCGCGCCACCGGCGGCAAGGTGCTGTTCCCGCTGATGAAGTTCATGTACGAGTACTGCGGCACGTACTTCGACACCCGGCACCTGGTGATCGCCGTCAACCCGAACAAGATCGAACTGTACGAGTCGCTGCTGTTCTTCGAGCGCCTGCGCGAAAGCGAGGTCGAGCAGTACGACTTCGCCAACGGCGCGCCCGCCGTGGGCGCCACGCTGGACCTGCTGCACGCGCCCGAGGTCTTCCGCCAGGCCTATGCCCACAAACGGGCACGCAAGAA
>JBBQOR010000517.1:0-2588 GCA_038331055.1 Burkholderiales bacterium | reverse complement strand
GCACGTTATCGCGCCCCTGGCGCGAGCCAGGATGGTGGGTGGTGCCGCGGCTGACGCTCAACAGCGCCGCTTACCGTACCGAGCAGCCGATGTCCGACGGCCGGCGCAGCGCCTCGCGCACGATCCCGACGGTGGCGTTGGACGCCGGCCTGGAGCTGGAGCGCTCGACCACCGGCTTCGGCCGGGTGCTGCGCCAGACGCTGGAACCGCGGCTGCTGTACGTGCACACGCCGTACCGCGACCAGAGCATGCTGCCGAACTTCGATGCCGCGGCCAAGGACTTCAACTTTGTCTCGATCTACTCGGACAACGCCTTCTCTGGCATCGACCGCGTGTCCGACGCGCACCAGATCACGGCCGGTGTCACCTCACGGGTGGTGGATGCACAAAATGGTGCCGAGGTACTGCGCCTGGGCCTGGTGCAGCGCTACCTGCTGGACGACCAGCTGATCACGCCCGAGGGCACGCCGCTGACCCAGCGGCTGTCGGATCTGCTGCTGCTGGGTTCGACCAGCGTGGTGCCGCGCTGGACGCTGGACGCCGCGCTTCAATACAGTCCCGACATCTCGCGCCCGGTGCGCTCTATCCTCGGGGCGCGTTACTCGCCCGGGCCGTTTCGCACGCTGGCCGCCACTTACCGCCTGGCGCGCGGCAGCACCGAACAAGTCGAGCTGGGCTGGCAGTGGCCGGTCTACCGCAGCGAGGGCACGGCGGCCGGCCAGCGCTGCCAACGCACCTGGTACAGCGTGGGCCGCGTCAACTACAGCCTGAAGGACAGCCGCATCACGGACTCGATCGCCGGCTTCGAGGTCGACGCCGGTTGCTGGATCGCACGCTTCGTGGCCGAGCGGCAGTCCACCGGCATTGCCGAGGCGACCACGCGGCTGCTGCTGCAGCTCGAGCTGGTGGGCCTGTCGCGCATCGGCAGCAACCCGCTCAAGGTCTTGAAGGAGAATATCCCGGGCTATCGATTGCTGCGTGACGAGCGCGGCACCACCCCCGGATCCCCTCCCCCCGTGACCCCATGACCGAGCCGTTTCCCGCGCTGCGCCGCCTGACCCAGACCCTGACCCTGACGCTGGCGCTGTTCTCGCTGGGGGCCACCAGCACCTCCGCCCTGGCCCAGGGCCGCGCCGCACCGCGCAGCGGCGACTGGATCGCCGCCGTCGTCAACCAGGAGCTGGTGACGGCGGTAGAGGTCCAGCGCCGGCTCGAGCAGGTGACGGCGGGTGCCATGCGCGACGGCGGCCGGCTGCCGCCCGACGCGGAATTGCGCAAGCAGGTGCTGGACGCGCTGATCGATGAGCGGGTGATCCTGACCTACGCGCGCGATTCGGGCATGCGGGTGGACGACACCGAGCTCGACCGCGCAGTGCAGAACGTGGCCGTGCAGAACCAGCTGAGCATCGCCCAGCTGCGCGCGCGGCTGCGCGGCGAGGGCCTGGACTACGGACGCTTTCGCACCAACCTGCGCGACCAGATCCTGATCGAGCGTGTGCGCGAGCGCGAAGTCGTCGCCCGCATCCGCGTGAGCGAAGACGAGATCGATGCCGCGATTGCCGCGCAACGTGAGGCGGCGCGTCGCGGGGCGGCGCTGAACGTGGCGCAGATCCTGGTCGCCGTGGCCGAGGGCTCGGATGCCGCCACCGTGCAGGCGCGTCAGGCCCGCGCGCAGCAGGCGCTGGACCGCGTGCGCGCCGGCGAGGCCTTCGAGCGCGTGGCGCTGGAGCTCAGCGAGGACAACAACAAGGAGCGCGGCGGCGAGATCGGCTTGCGCCCGGCCGACCGGCTGCCCGACCTTTTCGTCGAGGCGGTGCGCCCGCTGGCCAACGGGCAGGTCGCTGCGGCGCTGGTGCGCAGTGGCGCCGGCTTTCACCTGATCAAGCTGATCGAGCGCAAGGAGAACGACGCCTTTCGCGTCACCGAGACCCGTGCGCGACACATCCTGCTGCGCACCTCGCCGCAGCTCAGCCCCGAGCTGGCGGCGCGCCGGCTGGCTGACTATCGGCTGCAGATCGAAAGCGGCGCGCGGCGCTTCGAAGACCTGGCGCGCGAGGTGTCCGAAGACGGCTCGGCGCCGCAGGGCGGCGACCTCGGCTGGGCGCCGCGCGGCGCGATGGTGCCCGAGTTCGAGGAGGCGATGGACCGGCTGCCGATCGGGGGCCTGTCGGCGCCGGTGGTCACGCGCTTCGGCGTGCACCTGATCCAGGTCAACGAGCGGCGCGACGCGGCGCTCGAGCCGCGCCAGCTGCGCGAGCAGGTGCGCAACCAGTTGCGCGAGCAGAAGTTCGACGACGCCTACGTCGACTGGGCGCGCGAACTGCGCGGCCGCGCCTACATCGAGATGCGCGACGCGCCGGCCTGAGGGCTGACGGGCGCCGCGGTCTTCAGCGCATTGGGGCACATCCCGCGCAAGCGCTTCGGCCAGCACTTCCTGGCCGACGCCGGCATCGTCAGCGCCATCGTCGACGCCATCGACCCGCGTGAGGGGCAGCCGCTGGTCGAGATCGGCCCCGGCCTGGGCGCGCTGACGAGCCCGCTGCTGCAGCGCTGCGGCGCGCTGACGGTGATCGAACTCGACCGTGACC
>JBBQOR010000516.1:0-2593 GCA_038331055.1 Burkholderiales bacterium | reverse complement strand
ATGTGCATCTCGTGCTGAACGCGCTTCATCACCTCGACCGGACAAGGCGCGCCGGCCATAATGCCAGTGCGCAGCGTGGCCAGGTCGAAGAGCGCGAACTCGGGGTGGTCGAGTTCGGCGATGAACATCGTCGGCACGCCGTGCAGATGGGTGCAGCGGTGCGCCTGCACTGCGTCCAGCGTGGCGGCGGGGTCGAAGCCCTCGCCCGGGAAGACCATCGTGCCGCCCGTCACCATGCTGGCCATCGAGCCCATCACCATGCCGAAGCAGTGGTACAGCGGCACCGGGATGCACAGCCGGTCGCCGTGGCCGAAGCGCATCGTGCGCGCCACCTCGATGGCGTTGTTGACGATGTTGTGGTGCGTCAGCGTGGCGCCCTTGGGCGCGCCGGTGGTGCCGCTGGTGAACTGGATGTTGATGGCCTCGTGGTCGCTCAGCGTACTGCCGATGCGCCGCGCGGTGTCGACCGACGCCGCATCGGCCAGCGCCAGCACCTGGCCGAGGTTGAACATGCCGGGCGTAGCCGCCTCGCCCATGCGGACCACGCAGCGCAGTTGCGGCAGCTTCGCGCTGTGCAGCGCACCGGGTGCGCAGTGCGCGAGTTCGGGCGCCAGCACCTGCAGCATCTGCAGGTAGGCGCTGGTCTTGAACCCGGGCGCGCTGATCAGGCCCTTGCAGCCGACCTTGTTGAGCGCGTACTCCAGTTCGGCCAGCCGGTAGGCCGGGTTGATGTTGACCAGGACGACACCGATGCGCGCGCTGGCGTACTGCGCCAGCACCCACTCGCTGCGGTTGGGCGACCAGATGCCCAGGCGGTCGCCCTTGGCGAAACCCAGTTGCAGCAGACCGGCGGCGAGTCGGTCTGCCTCGTCGCGCAACTGCGCCCAGCTCCAGCACAGACCTTCGGCGTGAAAGATGCAGGCTGGCGAGTCGCCGTGGCGCCCGGCGGTGGCGTCGAGCCACTCGCCGATCGTCAGGCTCGACAGGGGGCTTGCCGTCTCGCCGACAACCAGCGAGAGGCCGCCCTGGGGTTTGCGCGCTGCCGCGCCTTCGGGTGTCGCGTTCATCCCCTCATTGTGTCGGCACCGAGGTCGGCGCGCCAAAGGACGGCGGCGGGTTCGATTCCTCGTCTTCTTCCGGCGTGATGCTGAGGTTGACGTTCTCGACATCGAGCGTCTTCTGCTCGCCCAGGCCGTAGAGCACGATCTGGGGCTGCCAGATCACCGCGGCCACCATGATCACCTGCAGAGCCACGAAGGCCACCGAGCCCTTGTAGATGTCGCCGGTCTTGAACGCCGGGATGCGCGTGTTGGTGACCTTGTCCATGTAGTCGGTCTTCGGCGCCACGCTGCGCAGGTAGAACAGCGCGAAGCCGAAGGGCGGGGTCAGGAACGAGGTCTGCAGGTTCAGCGCCACCATCACGCCGAACCAGACGAGGTTGATTTCCATGTCCTTCAGCACCGGCAGCAGCAGCGGCAGCAGGATGAAGGCAATCTCGAAGAAGTCGAGGAAGCAGCCGAGGATGAAGATCAGCGCGTTGACGAAGAGCAGGAAGCCGATCTCGCCGCCCGGCAGGGCCGCAAACAGCGCCTTCACCCACACCGGGCCGTCGATGGCCTGGAAGGTGAGGGCGAAGATGGTCGAGCCGATGAGCACGAAGAGCACGAAGATCGACAGCCGCGCCGAAGAGTCCAGCGCCTGCCTGAGCAGCGTGCCACCCAGCCGCCGGCGCGCCAGCGCCATCAGCAACGCGCCGGCCGCACCCATCGCACCGCCTTCGGTCGGCGTGGCCAGGCCGAGGAAGATGGTGCCCAGCACCAGGAAGACCAGCAGCAACGGCGGGATCAGCACGAAGGTGACCTGGCGCGCCAGCGTCGACAGCAGGTTCGTGCGCACCAGCCGGTCGACCACGGCAGCCAGCCAGGCGAAGCCGATGCCGACCATCAGCGCCACCACCACCTTCTCGTCGGTGGGCGGCACGAAGTTCGCGTCGCCGCCGAGCCAGAGCTTGATCGCCGGCCAGTGGGCAAATACCTGCCAGCCGACGATCGCGCTGATGACGGTGAGCACGCCCAGCGACTTGTGACCGGTGTTGCCGTTGGCCTCGTGGTAGATCAATGCCTCCGGCGGCAGCGCAGGCACCCAGGTCGGACGCACCACCGCCAGCACCAGCATGGCGATGACGTAGATGCCCACCAGGAGGAAGGCCGGGATGAAAGCGGCCTTGTACATGTCGCCCACGCTCTGGCCCAGCTGGTCGGCGATGACGATGAGCACGATCGACGGCGGGATGATCTGCGCCAGCGTGCCCGAGGCGGTGATGACGCCCGCGGCCAGCGGCCGGTTGTAGCCGTAGCGCATCATGATGGGCAGCGAGATCAGGCCCATCGAGATCACCGAGGCGGCAACCACGCCGGTGGTCGCCGCGAGCATCGCACCGACCAGCACCACGGCGATCGCCAGGCCCGAACGCATCGGGCCGAAGACCTGGCCGATGGTGTCGAGCAGGTCCTCGGCCATGCGGCTGCGCTCGAGGATCAGGCCCATGAAGGTGAAGAACGGGATGGCCAGCAGCACATCGTTGGCCATGATC
>JBBQOR010000515.1:0-2595 GCA_038331055.1 Burkholderiales bacterium | reverse complement strand
TCGACAGCACCGGTCGGGCGACGAATCGCTGTGCGCCCGTGCGGATGTCGAGGTAGCCGTCGTGCTGCGGGTTCAGCGTCACCGTCAGCATCTGGTCGAACTCGCAGCGGTGCTCGCCGAAGTGCACCATCGCGGCGGCGGCCAATTGTTCGCCGCCCGCGAGCGGCAACACCAGCGCCGGCTCCGGCGCTGGGCGGCGCGCCGCGGCCGTCGGTGCGGGGCGGGCTGGCGCAGCGGCCTTGGGCTTGGCCCGCACCGGTGGGGCCGGCTGGGCCAGGGTGATGTCAGGTAAGGCCAGCGCGCAGGCCAGCAGCAGACTCAGGAAAATCAGGCCACGGGACATTCGGTACGCCACCAGGGAAATGCGTCGCGCCGGCTCAGGCGGTCGGCGGGCCGAACCAGGCCTCTCTGACCTCGGCCGGCAATTGCGGCCCGCCGGCGAACGAGGTGCGGTGCGCACGCTCGATCAGCGACCAGAAGTAGCGGTAGCTGGCACGGTCGTGCAGCGTATCGCGCTGACGGATCGGCGCCCAGTCGGCCGCCTGCGCCGCCTGGATCACCTCGATCGCCTGATCGACCTCGAAGGTGCTGGGCGTGAAGGCGTCGACGATCGGCACGATCTGCGCCGGGTGGATGCTCCACATGCGCGTGTAGCCGAAGTGCCGCGCTGCGCGCTCGGCCGCTGCCTGCAGCTTGCGCAGATCCTTGAACTCGGTGACCACGCAGTGGGAAGGTGTCTTGCCAAAGCTGTGGCAGGCGGCGGCGATCTCCAGCTTGGCGCGCACCACCAGCGGATGCTCGAACTGGCCGGCCGCGCTCATCGCCGACAGCGGCACCGCACCGCGGTGTGCCGAGACGAAATCCATCAGCCCGAAGGAGAGCGAAGCGATGCGCGGGTGCGCGGCCAGCGCCTGCACCTCGCGCAGCCCGCCGTGCGTCTCGATCAGCGCGTGCAACGGGATGTCGGCGCCCCCTGCGGCGTCGACGGCGTGGGCCGCCGCCACCACGTCGGCCAGGCCCTCGGGCTTGGGCAGCATCAGGTAGGCCGGGCTGCGTGCGCTGCGCAGCACGATGTCCAGCACCTGGGCGAATCGTGCGTGGCGCAACGGCAGCAACCGCACGCCGACGCGGCCGAAGCGGTTCTTCGCCGAACCCATCAGCTCGGCGATGCAGTGCGCCTGTTCGAGTTCGGCGCCGACTGGTGCGCCGTCCTCGTTGTCCAGCGTGACGTCGAACACCGGGCCCAGCTCGGCCTGCAGTTCCAGGCTCTTGCTCATGCGCGGTTCGACACCGGCGTAGTGGTCGCACACCGGCAGGTCCGGCGGCGTCTCGCCGGCGTCGAACAGCGCCTGGC
This sequence comes from Burkholderiales bacterium, assembly GCA_038331055.1. Taxonomy (GTDB): domain Bacteria; phylum Pseudomonadota; class Gammaproteobacteria; order Burkholderiales; family Burkholderiaceae_C; genus Rubrivivax. The sequence continues at coordinate 1,241 of JBBQOR010000515.1, read as the reverse complement.
GCGGGTGGGTCATGGCCCGCGCCTCAGAGCAGGTGCTTGACGCCGTCCTGCTCGCCCATCAGCTCGGCCAGTGTCTTGTCGATGCAGCCCTGGCTGAACTCGTCGATCGGCAGGCCCTCGACGATCTCGTACTGGCCGCCGTCGCAGCGCACGGGGTAGCCGAACATCACGTCCTTGGGGATGCCGTACTCGCCGTTGCTGGGCACACCCATCGTGACCCAGCTGCCCGCCGTGCCCAGCGCCCAGTCGCGCATGTGGTCGATCGCCGCGTTGGCGGCCGACGCGGCCGACGAGAGGCCGCGCGCCTCGATGATCGCCGCGCCGCGCTTGCCCACGGTGGGCAGGAAGACATCCTTGTTCCAGCCGTGGTCGTTGATCATGTCCTTCACGCTGGCGCCGTCGATGGTGGCGAAGCGGTAGTCGGCGTACATCGTCGGGCTGTGGTTGCCCCACACCGCGAGCTGCTGGATCGACGACACCGCCTTGCCGGTGCGCGCGGCGATCTGGCTGAGCGCGCGGTTGTGGTCCAGCCGCAGCATCGCGGTGAAGTTCTCGCGCGTCAGGTCGGGTGCGCTTTTCATCGCGATCCACGCGTTGGTGTTGGCCGGGTTGCCCACCACCAGCACCTTCACGTCGCGGCTGGCGACGGCGTTGAGCGCCTTGCCCTGGCCGATGAAGATCTGGCCGTTGATCGCCAGCAACTCGGCGCGCTCCATGCCGGCCTTGCGCGGCATGCTGCCCACCAGCAGCGCGTAGTCGCTGTCCTTGAACGCCGTCATCGGGTCGCCATGCGCCTGCATGCCCGCCAGCAGCGGGAAGGCGCAGTCCTCGAGTTCCATCATCACGCCCTTGAGCGCCTTCTGCGGGCCCTCTACCGGCACTTCGAGCAGTTGCAGGATGACGGGCTGGTCGCGGCCGAGCATCTCGCCGGCGGCGATGCGGAACAGCAGCGCATAACCGATCTGGCCGGCGGCGCCGGTGACCGTCACGCGGACGGGCTTCTTGCTCATGGGGGGCTCCTGGGGACGGATTCGGGCAGGGCGACCAGTGTAGCCATCGCCAGCGTGCGGCCGGGCTGCCTGACCGGAACGAAGGCCGAGCTCTTCTGTCTTATGTCAGACATCGGTCAGGGCGTGCCCCGCGGGCGTTCTGTGATGCAATCGACCGCATGCCCCAGAACGCCCCTGCCGCCCACGCCGCTGGCGGCGCCGAGACCACGCCGGCGTTCAGCCCGCTGTACC
>JBBQOR010000514.1:0-2598 GCA_038331055.1 Burkholderiales bacterium | reverse complement strand
GCGAGTACCAGGATGACGTCATCCTGTGCGTGGCCAACGTCAGCCGCACGGCGCAGCCGGTCGAGCTCGAACTTCGCCACTGGAAAGGTCGCGTGCCGGTCGAGATGGCGGGTCGCAATGCCTTCCCGCCGATCGGTGACCGGCCCTACCTGCTGACGCTGCCGGCTTACGGCTTCTTCTGGTTCCGCCTGTCGGCCGACGCCGTGCCGCCGAGCTGGCATGCCGAGACGCGCCCGCTCGAAGACCTGCCGACGCTGGTACTTTTCGACGGCTGGAACAGCTTCTTCCGCAACCGCGTCGTGCCCTGGCGCATGACGCTTGCCGAGAAGACGCGGCAGCAGTTCGAACGCGAATTGTTGCCGCGCTTCATGCGCTATCAGCGCTGGTACGGCGCCAAGGCCGAGGCGCTCGAACGCGCGGTGATGGTCGACCATGCGATGCTGGAAAGCGAGGGCGATCCCTGGCTTTTGGCCATCGTGGCCGCGCACGGCCCGGGCGCGCCGGTCCACTACTTCGTGCCCATGTCGCTGGCCTTCGAAGACCATGACGAGGAACGCTCGCGGGCGCTCGGGGGTCTGGCCGTCACCAAGGTGCGCCAGCAGGCCGAGATCGGCCTGATCGCCGACGCGATGGGCGACGAGCCCTTCTGCCGCGCCCTGGTGGCCGCGATGGGCAGCGGGCGGTCTTTGCGCAGCGAGAGTGGCAGCCTGCGGTTCAGTGCGGGCAAGGGTTATGCAGCAGTCGTCGGCGATCTGCTCGAACAGCCGGCACCGCTGCACCGGCTGACCACGAGCAGCAACTCGATCAGCCTGCTCGGCGACAGGCTCTTCCTGAAGGCCTACCGCCGCCTGCAACCGGGGATCAACCCCGAGCTCGAGATGGGCCGCTTCCTCACTGACGTGGTCGCCTTCCCGCACAGCGTGCCGGTGGCCGGCAGCGTCGAATGGATTGCCTCCGATGGCCGGGCCTGGACGCTGGCGCTGCTGCAGACCCAGGTCACGAACCAGGGCGACGCCTGGACCGCCACCGTCGACCAGCTGGCGCGGCTGCTCGAATCGGGCGGCGATGACGAAGCGTCGGCCGTGGATGCCATCGCCGCGATGGCCGAGCGCATGCAGGTCCTGGCGCGGCGCGTCGCCGAGCTGCACGCGGCGCTGGCGCGCCGTACCGGCGACCCTGCCTTCGATCCCGTGCCGGCCACGGCGGCCGATGTCGAACGATGGACTGTGGCCGTGCAAGCCGAGTGCGAGCAGACGATGCAACGGCTGGGCCAGCATCACGAAGGTTGGTCTGCGGCGCTGAAGGAGCATGCTGGCCGTGTGCTGGCGTCGGCGCCGGTGCTGCGGCAGCGCATTGCCGACGCGGCCACCGGCGGCGCACCGCCGCACCTGAAGACGCGCCTGCATGGCGACCTGCACCTCGGGCAGGTGCTGATCTGCCGCGACGATTTCCTGCTCATCGACTTCGAAGGCGAGCCGCGGCGCAGCTTCGAGGAGCGACGCGCCAAACACTCGGCGCTGCGCGACGTCGCCGAGCTGCTGCGTTCGTTCGACTATGCGCGCCACACGGCGGTGCAGCAGGCGGCCAAGAACGCCGCCGACATCGAACGCCTGGCGCCGCTGGCGCGGCGCTGGGGTCAGGACGTGCGGGTGGCCTTCCTGCACGCCTATGGCGCCACGGCCGTGCGCCATGGGGTCTACGCCGGCGACCGTGAGTTTGCCGCCGTCCAGCCTCTTTTGGGACTGTTCGAGCTGGAGAAAGCCTTGTACGAATTGCGCTACGAAATCGACAACCGGCCCGACTGGGTCGGGGTACCGCTGGCGGGCATTGCCGCCCTGGCAGGCCTTTCGAACTGACCCTACGGAGACACCATGCAAGACATCAATGTGATGCTCGAACCCGTTCGCGGCCTGCTCCACGAGATCGGCATCTTCCTGCCGCGTCTGGCAGTCGCGCTGGGCATTCTGGTGGTCGGCTGGCTGCTGGCCAAGGCCTTTCGCTTCAGCGTCGTCAAGGCACTGCGGGCAGTGAACTTCCACGTGCTGACCGAACGCGCCGGCATCGACGGCTTCCTGCAACAAGGCGGCACCGAGAAGGACAGCACCGAACTGTTCGGCTGGATCGCCTATGCGCTGGTGATCCTGGCCAGCCTGATCATCGCGTCGAACAGCCTCGGCCTGACCCAGGTCACCGACCTGCTGGGCAAGGTCGTGTTCTTCCTGCCGCGGCTGCTGGTGGCGCTGCTGGTGGTGATCTTCGGCAGCTACTTCGCGCGTTTCATCGGCGGTGCGGTGCGTGGCTACTGCAAGCGCGTGGCCATCAGCGACGGTGACCTGCTGGCCCGGTTGGCGCAGTACGGCATCATGAGCTTCGTCGTGCTGTTGGCGATCGACCACCTGGATATCGGCGGCGGTCTCATCCAGCAGACCTTCTTGATCTTGCTGGCCGGCGTCGTCTTCGCCGGTGCGCTGGCTCTGGGGCTGGGCGCAAGAGAGCGCGCGGCGCAACTCATCGAGCGCTGGTTCCCGGGCGAAGAGCCCACCAACAAGGGCAGCCGGTGATCGACGGTCGCGGTCAGATTGACGCCGTCTGGGCAGG
>JBBQOR010000513.1:0-2608 GCA_038331055.1 Burkholderiales bacterium | reverse complement strand
AATCAACCTGCCGGGCATCAACCAGGTCAACGTCAACGACCGCGCCGGGCTGACCTTCTCGGCGGCACTGAAGTCCTTCTTGCGCCAGGACCCCGACATCATCATGGTCGGCGAGATCCGCGATCTGGAGACCGCCGACATCGCCATCAAGGCCGCCCAGACCGGCCACCTGGTGATGTCCACGCTGCACACGAACGACGCGCCGACCACGCTGACGCGGCTGATGAACATGGGTGTGGCGCCCTTCAACATCGCGGCCAGCGTGCTGCTGATCAGTGCGCAGCGTCTGGCGCGCAGGCTGTGCGAGACCTGCAAGACACCGGCGGAGTACCCGCGTGAAGCCTTGCTCAAGGCGGGGTTCCAGCCCGAGGACCTGGACGGCTGGAAGCCCTTCCGTGCGGTCGGCTGCTCGGCCTGCAACAACGGCTACAAGGGCCGCGTCGGCCTGTACCAGGTGATGCCGATCACCGAGACCATCCAGCGCATCATCCTGTCCGAAGGCACCGCGCTGGACATCGCGGTGCAGGCGCAGAAGGAAGGCGTGCGCGACCTGCGCCAGTCCGGCCTGTTGAAGGTGCGCTCCGGCGTCACCACGCTCGAAGAGATCATCACGGTGACCAACGAAGAGCCCCCCGCCCCGCCCGCCTACTACCTCCGCTACACCACACATCCACCGATGGCCACTGCCGCAGCCGTTTCCTCCAAGAACATCAAGGATGCCCTCTTCGAGTGGGAGGGCCGAGACAAGAACGGCAAGCTCGTGCGCGGCGAACTGCGCGCCGGCGGCGAAGCGGTGGTCAACGCCAGCCTGCGTCGCCAGGGCATCCTGGTCAGCAAGGTCAAGAAGCGCCGCACCAGCGGCGGCAAGTCGATCAAGCAGAAGGACATCGCCATCTTCACGCGCCAGCTGGCGACGATGATGAAGGCAGGCGTGCCTCTTCTGCAGTCCTTCGACATCGTGGCCCGCGGCAGCACCAACCCGCGCATGACGCGGCTGCTGAACGACATACGTTCGGATGTGGAGACCGGCACCAGCCTGTCGTCGGCCTTTCGCAAGCACCCGCTGCACTTCGACGCGCTGTACTGCAACCTGGTCGAGGCGGGCGAGACGGGCGGCATCCTGGAAGCACTGCTCGATCGCCTGGCGATGTACCAGGAAAAGACGATGGCGATCAAGAGCAAGATCAAGTCGGCGCTGATGTACCCGATCGCGGTGATCATCGTCGCCTTCGTCGTGCTGACGGTGATCATGATCTTCGTCATCCCGGCCTTCAAGGACGTCTTCAAGTCCTTCGGCGGCGAACTGCCCACGCCGACGCTGATCGTGATCGCGCTCAGCGAGTTCTTCGTCGCCTGGTGGTGGGCCATCTTCAGCCTGCTCTTCGGCGGCCTCTATTTCTTCTTCGAGAGCTGGAAGCGCTCGGAGAAGATGCAGATGACGATGGACCGGCTGCTGCTGCGCCTGCCGGTCTTCGGCGACCTCATCAACAAGTCGGTGCTGGCGCGCTGGACGCGCACGCTGTCGACCATGTTCGCCGCCGGCGTGCCGCTGGTCGAGGCGCTCGATTCGGTCGGCGGCGCTTCTGGCAACGCGGTCTACGCACTGGCCACCGAACAGATTCAGCGTGATGTCTCCACCGGCTCGGCGCTGACCACCGCGATGACCACCACCGGTGTCTTCCCGACCATGGTGCTTCAGATGTCGGCCATCGGCGAGGAGTCGGGCGCGCTCGACCACATGCTGGCCAAGGCAGCCGAGTTCTACGAGGACGAGGTGGACGAGATGGTCAAGGGCCTGTCGAGCCTGATGGAGCCTTTCATCATCGTCATCCTGGGCGTGCTGATCGGCGGCATCGTGGTCTCGATGTACCTGCCGATCTTCAAGCTGGGCGCGGTGGTCTAGTGCCGGGCGGTTTCGCGGCAGGGCTGCCGCTGGAGCTGCTGCTCTCGCCCTGGGTGCTGGCTGTGGTGGGGCTGTGCGTGGGCAGCTTCCTCAACGTGGTCGTGCACCGGCTGCCGCTGATGCTCGAGCGCCAGTGGTGGGGCGACGTCGCGGCCCAGGTGAGCGACCAGGACTCTTACCGCCGCGTCTTCGCGGCCAGCGCCCCTCGCGCGCTGGTGGATGCCGGGAGCACGCTGGGCACCGGCCTGCAAGCGCTGGCAGCGCTGACGCTGGCGCGACCGGCTTCGCGCTGCCCGGCCTGCGGCCACAGGATCCGCTGGTTCGAAAACATCCCCGTGGCGTCGTGGTTGTGGCTGAAGGGCCGATGCTCGGCGTGCGGTACCCGCATTGCTGCGCGCTACCCTTTCGTCGAGTTGCTGACCGCAGTGCTGTTCGCCGCTGTGGCCTGGCGCTTCGGGGCGCAGCCGGTGGCGCTGCTATGGTGTGCGATGGTGGCGGTGCTGCTGGCGCTGACCTTCATCGACTGGGACACCACGGTGCTGCCCGACGCGCTGACTTTGCCGCTGCTCTGGGCCGGTCTGGCCGCTGCAGCGCTGGGCTGGACGCTGCCGCTTCCGACCGCTCTGTGGGGCGCAGTGGCGGGCTACGGCTCGCTGTGGTCGGTGTACTGGCTGTTCAAGCTGACCACAGGCAAGGAAGGCATGG
>JBBQOR010000512.1:0-2622 GCA_038331055.1 Burkholderiales bacterium | reverse complement strand
CAGTCCCAGTGCAGTCGCGCCGCGCCGGAACCGTTCGATCAGGCCGCTCAGCTTGTCACGCCGCCAGCACTCACTCTGGGCCAGCAACACCGCCTGGTGGGCGGCGGCTGCCAGCGCTGGCGGCATCGCGGTGGTGTAGATGTAGGGGCGGGCGAACTGGATCAAGCCCTCGATCAGCGCGTCCGAACCGGCCACAAACGCGCCCGCGCAGCCCAGTGCCTTGCCCAGCGTGGCCATCATCACCGGGACCTCCTGCTGGCCCAGCCCGGCCGCCTCGATACTGCCGGCGCCGTGAGCGCCGAGGACGCCCAGCCCATGGGCGTCGTCGACCATGAAGGTGGCGCGCTGGCGCAAGCACAAAGCCGCCAGCTCCCGCAGCGGTGCCACGTCGCCGTCCATGCTGAACACGCCGTCGGTGGCCAGCACGGTGGCCGCTTCGCTGCTGTCCAGCTGGCGCGTCGCCGCCGCCACATCGGCATGCGGATAGCGTTTCAGTTCGGCACCGCTGAGCCTGGCGCCGTCGATCAGGCAGGCATGGTTGAGCTTGTCCTGCACGCACCGGTCGCCACGTTGCAGCAGCGTCTGCAGCACGCCGAGGTTGGCCATGTAGCCAGTGGAAAACAGCAGCGCGCGCTCGCGACCGGTCCACGCTGCCAGCGCCTGTTCCAGCTCGACGTGTGCGGCGTGATGGCCACAGATCAGATGCGCGGACGTACTGCCGACGCCTTCGTCGACCGCGGCACGCCTCAGCGCGCTGACAACCTGGGGGTGCTGGGCCAGGCCGAGATAGTCGTTGCTGCAGAACGACAGCAGTCGCCGGCCGCCGTTCTCGATCCATGGACCGTCGACACGATCGATCGTGCGCAGTCGGCGCAGCAGCGACGAGTGTTCGCGTTCGGCAGTGCGGGCAGCGACGCGTTGCAGCAGGTCGGGGCGAGCCATCGTCAGCGCGTCGCGCCAGGCGGAGAGCACCCCCTCCTGACCTCCCCCTGCTGCGCAGGGGGAGGAACCGACACGGAGATCCGCCCTTTGCCCCCTCCCCTGCGCGCAGGGGAGGGCTGGGGTGGGGTGCTCTTACACCGCAGCAATGCAGTTGCCAGCTTGCCCGCGGCCGACATCATCGGGTTCCGTAATATCAGCGTGGACGGTGCCGGGCTCTTCCACCAGCTCCAGCGGATGCAGATCCAGTCGACGGAACAGTACGCGATCGGCTTCCACGTCGGGATTGCCGGTAGTCAGCAACTTCTCGCCGTAGAAGATCGAGTTGGCGCCGGCGAAGAAACACAGCGCCTGCACCGCGTCGTCCATCTGCTGACGGCCGGCCGACAGCCGCACCATCGAGGCCGGCATCAGCAACCGTGCCACCGCAATCGTGCGCACGAATTCGAACGGATCCAGTGCCGCGGTGCCGTTGAGCGGGGTGCCCTCGACCTGCACCAGCTGGTTGATCGGCACCGACTGCGGGTGCTCGGGCAGGTTGGCCAGGGTCTGCAGCAGGCCAGCGCGCTGATCGCACGATTCGCCCATGCCGACGATGCCGCCGCAGCAGGTTTTCATGCCGGCACTGCGGACGTGTTCCAGCGTGTCGAGCCGGTCCTGGTACTGGCGGGTCTGGATCACCTCGCCGTAAAACTCCGGCGCGGTATCGAGATTGTGGTTGTAGTAATCGAGCCCGGCGGCCTTCAGCGATTGCGCCTGAGTGTCACTGAGCATGCCCAGCGTGGCGCAGGTCTCAAGGCCGAGGCCTTTCACCGCGCTGATGATCTGCGCCACCTTGACCACGTCGCGATCTTTCGGGCCGCGCCAGGCCGCGCCCATGCAGAAGCGGCTGGCCCCGGCGTCCTTTGCCGCCTGCGCGCGCTCGAGTACCGCTTCCACACTCATCAGCTTCTGCGCCTGCACACCGGTGTCGTAGCGCGCCGCCTGTGGGCAGTATGAGCAATCCTCCGGACAGCCGCCGGTCTTGATCGACAGCAGGGTCGACACCTGAACCGCGTTCGGATCGTGATTTTCCCGATGCACGGCATGGGCGCGATGCAGCAACTCGTTGAATGGCAGCGCGAACAGGGCAGCGACGTCGTCGCGGCTCCAGTCGTGGCGGATAGCGGTGTCGACCATATGCAAGGCAATCCCGGGGCGTCAGCGCGAGAGTCTGGGAGTCGATCCACACGCTGTCAACTCAGCGATCCATATAATGGTTGACGCGCGCGCTGCTGGCGGGATGCCGCTACCATCTCGCTATCTACCCGACATGACGCGGAGCAAACACGCATGAGCGAAGGACAAGGCAGCAGCGGCAACGTGCTTGCGGCGATCTGCAGTTTCTTTATCCCGGGCCTGGGTCAGCTGGTGCAGGGTCGCCTGCTCAAGGCGGTCATCATGTTCGTGCTGGCGGCGGTTCTTTGGTTCTTTCTGCTCGGCTGGCTGATTCATTTGTGGTCGATCCTCGACGCCGCGATGTACAAGCCGAACCGCTGATCGCCCATGCGCACGGAAGCGCTCACCCGGTTTGTGCAGGGATGGCGGCAGTTCCTGCTGCCGCCGCGCTGCCTGCTCTGCGGTGCCCGCGGGGCCGACGGCATCGACCTCTGTGCCGATTGCAACACCGAGCTGCCGCGCAAC
>JBBQOR010000511.1:0-2636 GCA_038331055.1 Burkholderiales bacterium | reverse complement strand
TCTGACGAATGAGCCGGGCGACAGCAGCGGCGGAGGGCTCGCTGTGCGTGTTCCAGCCCTGCGGCGCCAGGAAGTCCACACCGTAGGCCGCGCCGTAGTAGCCGAAGGCGTCGTGCGAGGCGATCACCCGCCGTTGGGCGCGTGGGATGGCCTCCAGCAACGCGCGCACCTGGCGGTCCAGCCCGGCCATGCGCTCCAGGTAGGCCGCGCTGCGCTGCTTCACCTCGGCCTGGTGCTGTGGCCAGCGCTCGGCCATGCCGTCCCGCAGGTTGGCCACGTAACGGCGCGCCAGGGCCAGGTCTTGCCAGGCGTGGGGGTCGGCGCCACGGTGGCCGTGGGATTTACCGGCATCGCGCGGCGTGATGCCCCGGCTAGACACGATCACCGGACCGGCGTAGCCCGAGACCTTGACCAGCCGGTCGATCCAGCCCTCGAAGCCCAGGCCGTTGACCACCACCAAGCCAGCCTGCGCGAGGCGCTTGCCGTGTGCGGGCGTGGGCTCGAAGACATGGGCGTCGGCGTCCGGCCCGACCAGGGAAGTGACCAGAAGCGCGGCCGGTGCGATCTCGCGCACGATGTCGGCCAGGATGGAGAAGCTCGCCACGATCTGCGGCGCAGCGGCAGTGGTCTGGGTCTGCGCACTCAGCGGCAAGGCTGCCAGGGCCGCAGCGCGAATCAGGTTTCTTCGGTTCATGAAGGTCATGGGTTCGATCAGGCTCATCGGGTGAGGTGAACGGGTTTGCGGAGTTGGCGCAACAGCACGCCATCGCGGGCGCCGAACAGGACAGACAAGACATAGGCCGCACCGCAGACCAAGACGATGCAAGGCCCCGAAGGCAACTCGGCGTGGTACGACAGCAGCAGCCCGAGCGTGCCCGATGCGACGCCGATGGCCACCGCCACCGCGGCCATCGCCGGCAGCCCGGCCACCCAGAAGCGCGCTGCAGTGGCCGGCAACATCATCAGTCCCACCGCCATCAAGGTGCCCAGGGCCTGGAAGGCGCTTACCAGGTTGGCCACCAGCAGCACCAGCAGCGCGATGTGCACGGCCGCGCCCCGGCCGCCGACGCTGCGCAGGAAGCCGGGGTCGAAGCTTTCCAGCACCAGTGGCCGGTAGATCAACGCCAGGGTCCACAGCGTGACGCTGGCCACCACGGCAATCTGCAGCAATGCGGCGTCGTCCACCGCCAGCACGCTGCCGAACAGCATGTGCATCAGGTCCATCTGGCTGCCGCGCAGCGACACCAGCAGCACCCCCAGCGCCAGTGCGATGAGGTAGAACGCGGCGAAGCTGGCATCCTCGCGCTGCGGTGTATTGCGGGTGACGAAGCCGGCGGCCAGGGCCACCGCCAGCGCGGCGACGAAGCCGCCCAGGCTCATCGCCGGCAGCGAAAGGCCAGCCAGCAAGAAGCCGGCCGCAGCACCCGGCAGCACGGCATGCGCCATCGCGTCGCCCACCAGGCTCATGCGGCGCAGCACCAACAGGCAGCCGATGGGCGCGCTGCCCAGAGAAAGCGCCCAGGTGGCCACCAGGGCGCGGCGCATGAACGGGAACTCCACGAAGGGGCCGACAACGGCCTGAAAGACGCTGCTCATGCTGCTCATGCGGCTTGTTCGCAGTGCGCCGCGGCGTCGTCCCAGGCTTCGGCCATCTGGCGCGCCTTGAACAGATGGGCGGCGTCCAGAACCTGCGCCGTCGGCCCCCAGGCCACCGGCTCGCGGGCCAGCAGCAAGGTGTGCTCGAAGTTCGCGCGCACCTGGTCCAGGTCGTGCAGCACGGCGATCACGGTGCGCGCTTCGTTCTTCCAGCGGTGCAGCAGCGACAGCAGGTCAGCCGTGGTGCGTGCGTCGATGGCGTTGAAGGGCTCGTCCAGCAGAATCAATTCGGCGTCCTGCACCAGCACGCGCGCGAAAAGCACCCGCTGCGCCTGGCCGGCAGAGAGCTCACCCAGCAGGCGTTGCCCGAAGCCCGACAAGCCCACGGCGGCGAGCGCCCCCTCGACGCATGTGCGGTCGGCGCGGCGCAGCGCGCCGAAGTGGCCGATGCGCGCCCACAGACCCATGGCCACCGCCTCGAACACGCGCACCGGAAAGCTCCTGTCCAGCGCCGAGGCCTGCGGCAGGTAGGCGATGCGCAGCGTCGAGTCATACTCGATGCGGCCCTCGAAGCCGCGCAACGCACCACCCAGCGCGCCCAGCAGGCTGCTCTTGCCGGCGCCGTTGGGCCCCACCACGGCCGTCATCGCGCCGGCCACGAAGGCGCCACTCAGGTGGTGCACGGCCGGGTGGCCGCGGTAGGCCACGGTGAGGTCGTGCAGACGAACGGCGTGCGCGGCGGCCGTCATGCCAAGGCCCAGGCCACCAGAGCCCATAGCACCGCAACGATGACCGTCGCCCACAGCAAGCGTGCGCCCGCGCCGGAGGTCAGCATCGCCGGCTCAGCCGCGGTGCCGGTGACCGGCCGTGCTGCGGGGCGCACAGTCCTTGCAACGGCCGTACAGCGTCAGGTCGTGGTCTTCCACCGTGAAGCCCTGCGGCGCCAGCGTTGACAGGTCGCCCGGGCAGGCGTGCACATCGAACACCCGGTCGCACTGCCGGCACTGGAAGTGGTGATGGTGATGGTGCCCGGCCAACTC
>JBBQOR010000510.1:0-2637 GCA_038331055.1 Burkholderiales bacterium | reverse complement strand
CAAGAGCGCCGAAGAAGCGGCCAGGATCGGCTTCTCGATCATGGGCCCGGGCGGCTTCGTCAAGGACCCGATCAGTGCCATCAGCTTCGGCATGGCGCTGATGTTCGGCACCGCCGGGCTGCCGCACATCCTGATGCGCTTCTTCACCGTGCCCAACGCCAAGGAGGCGCGCAAGTCGGTGCTCTGGGCGACCACCTGGATCGGCTACTTCTACATCCTGACCTTCATCATCGGCTTCGGTGCCATCACCTTCGTGCTCACCAACCCGAGCTTCCTCGATGCCAAGGGCGCGCTGTTCGGTGGCAACAACATGGCCGCCATCCACCTGGCCGACGCGGTCGGCGGCAACGTCTTCCTGGGCTTCATCTCGGCGGTGGCTTTCGCCACCATCCTCGCGGTGGTGGCCGGGCTCACGCTGAGCGGCGCCAGTGCCGTCTCGCACGACCTCTACGCCACCGTCTTCAAGGGCGGCAAGGCCGACCCCAAGGCCGAGCTGAACGTGTCGAAGATCACCACCGTGTGCCTGGGTGTGGTGGCGGTGGCGCTGGGCATCGCCTTCGAGAAGCAGAACATCGCCTTCATGGTCAGCCTGGCGTTTGCCATCGCCGCTTCGGCCAACTTCCCCGTGCTGCTGATGAGCGTGCTGTGGAAGGGCTGCACCACCCGCGGCGCGGTCGTCGGCGGCTTCCTCGGCCTGGTCTCGTCGGTCGCGCTGACGGTGGTCTCGCCGGCGGTCTGGGAAGCCACCTTGGGCAACCCCAAGGGCTCGGCGCTGTTCCCGTACACCAGCCCGGCACTGTTCTCGATGACCATCGGCTTCTTCGGCATCTGGCTCTTCTCGGTACTGGACCGCAGCGCGCGCGGCGCGCAAGATCGCGCGGGCTTCCTGGCGCAGCAGGTGCGTTCCGAGACCGGCATCGGTGCCTCTGGCGCCAGCGGCCACTGAAATCCCCGGACGCGGCCCATGCCGCCCCACGGAGCCCCGCGATGACCGAGTCCACCGACGGTGCCGGGGCCGATACCGCCCCCGGCGCGCAGGCCACCGGGCCGCAGCGCGAGCTGCTGGCGCTGCTCACGGCGCGCACCCGCGACGCCCTGGTCCGCCCGCCGTTCTACGTCGATGGTGCAGACGACCTGGTGACGGTCTGCCGACAGCTCTCGGCGCAAGGGCTGACGGCGGCGCTGGTCCGCGACGGGCCGGCGCGGCTGGGCATCTTCACCACCACCGACCTGCGCGATGCGCTGCTGCGCCCGACCGCGCCGGCGCAGACGCCGGTACGCGAGGTGGCGCATTTCGATCTGGTCGAAGTGCAGGCCGACAGCGATCTCTTCGAGGCCCTGTGGCTGATGGAGAGCCGCCGCGTGCGCCGGCTGGTGGTGCGCGAGGGCAGCGCGGTGCTCGGCCTGCTCGACCAGCTCGACCTGGCCAGTCTGGTCGCCAGCCACTCGCAGATCGCCACACTGCAGATCGACGCGGCCGGCTCGCTCGCCGAACTGCTGCCGGCCGCACGCCGCATCGACGGCATGATCGGCGTGCTGCACGGCAGCGGCATCCGCGTCGACCGCGTCGCGCGCCTGGTCAGCGAGCTCAACACGCGGCTGCTGCGGCGGCTGTGGGCGCTGACCGCATCACCCGCGTTGCAGGCGGGCAGCTGCCTGCTGGTGATGGGCAGTGAGGGCCGCGGCGAGCAGCTGCTGAAGACCGACCAGGACAACGCGCTGCTGCTGCGCGACGGCTTCGACTGCCCCGAACTGGAAGACGTCACCGCGCGCTTCAGCGCCGGGCTGGCTGCGCTGGGCTGGCCGCCCTGCCCGGGCGGCGTGATGCTCAGCAACCCGCGCTGGCGCCAGCCGCTGGCGCAGTTCAGGCACACGCTGCGCGGCTGGGTCTACGGCAAAGGCGACGGCAGCGAACCCGACAGCCTGATTCAACTGGCGATCTTCTTCGATGCCCGCGCGGTGGCCGGCGACGCCACGCTGCTGCAAGAGGCCCGCGCCTACCTCGACAGCATCCTGTTCGGGCAGGACACCTGGCTGGCGCGCTTTGCCGCGGCGTCCGACCAGTTCCACGAGTCGGGCCACTGGTTCGCCCGCCTGACCACGCCGCGCGACGAGCAGCCGGTGGACGTGAAGAAGCTGGGCATCTTTCCCATCGTTCACGGCGTGCGCGCGCTGGCGCTGCAGCAGGGCGTGCACGCCCAGGGCACGGTGGCGCGGCTGGCCGCGCTGGCGCCCGGCGGCCCGCTGGACGCCGCGCTGCTGCGCGACCTGCCCCAGGCGCTGCACCTGCTGATGAGCGTGCGCCTGACGCACCAGCTGCGCCGCCGCGCCCAGGGCCAGCCGGCTGACAACGAACTGCGGCCTTCCGAGCTGGGCACGCTGGAGCGCGAGCCGCTGCGCGACGCCCTGACCATCGTCAAGCGGCTGCGCGCGAGCCTGCGCCAGCACTTCCGCTTCGATCTGCTGTGACCTGTCGTGAAGCACACGGCCGTCACACCCGGGCGAAGCGCTCGAGATGAACCGCAGCCTGCTCGCTCAAAGGCTGCTGGCGCTGTTCGCGGCCGGCGCGCTGCTGTTCGACTTTCCGCTGCTGCGGCTGTGGCAGACCGAGGCCACGCTGTTCGGCTGGCCGCTGCT
>JBBQOR010000509.1:0-2652 GCA_038331055.1 Burkholderiales bacterium | reverse complement strand
GTCATCTTTCTCTGCATCGCCCTCTTCGTCGTCACGCTCTCGAAGCTGTTCCTGACGTTCGTGATCGCCGTAGGTCCGCTGTTCCTGTTGTGCCTGGCCTGGAGGCCCACGGCGCGCTTCTTCGACAGTTGGCTCTCGATGGTTCTCAACGCGGTTGTCTTGACCTGGTTCGCCTTCTTCGCGCTGGGTCTGAGTGCCTTCATGGGCGTTTCAATGTTCAAGGCGATTCAGGATGGAGGCGGCTTCCTCGGTGGCTCGTTCAACGTGCTCGGCGAGGCTACGCGCTACTGCGTGCTCATGATCCTGATGGCGATCATCTGCTTCCAAGCCCCGAGCCTCGCCTCTGCGCTGACCGGCGGCGCGGCCATCCAGCAAGGCATCCAGATGGTGCAAAACGCCATGATGGTCGGTGGTCTTCGCTCGGCCTCTGCCGCCCGCGGTGCCAGTGCTGCAGCAGCCGGCGGTGTCATTCGCGCCGGAGCAGGCCTGCCCAACGCCGCCGGGCGCGCCACAGGCGCCGGCGCAGGCGCGATGGCCCGCCGAGGCTACGGGCTTGCCCGAACCGCCGCCTACAAGCTCGCCGCGCTTCGCGGCCGAGCGTAGTTCGTCTTTTTCAACAAGACCGCCAGCCAAGGAGCGTCGATATGAACACACGTCTCAAGGTCGCTGCCGCAGTCGCTATCGCCCTCGGCGCGGGCACTGCCTGCGCACAGGGCATCCCCGTCATCGATGTCGCCAACCTCGTCCAGACCGTCCAGCAGGTTGTCAACGACATCACCAAGATCACCAACCAGGTGCAACAGATCGGCCAGTTGCAAAACCAGTTGAACAGCATCAACGGCATCCGCAACCTGGGCAATGTCTTCAATAGCCCGATGCTGCGCAACTACGTGCCGGCCGAGGCCTACACCTACATCAACGCGATCAACACTTCCGGCTACACCGGCCTGAACGCCACCGCGAAGGCACTGCGCGACGCAGGCATGGTCTACAACTGCATGGACCTGGCAGGCGCCGCCCGCACCAGTTGCCAAGCGGCGCTGGCACAGCCCTACCAGCACAAAGGCCTGCTGCAAGATGCAATGAAGTCCGCGGCCGGCCGCCTCGCGCAGATCGACTCGCTGATGGAGCAGATCAACGCCACCACCGACCAGAAGTCGGTGCTGGAGATCCAGGCCCGCATCGGCGCCGAGAACGCGCTGCTCGCGCACGAACTCTCGCAGCTACAGATGCTGCAAGGCATGGCCGACAGCGAAGAGCGCATCGCCCGGTCGCGGGAACGCGAACGCCAGTACCAGATGCTGGGCCGAACCGGCCGCATCGCCGACTACCTACCGTAGGCAGCTGCTTAAGCCACCTACTGCAGCACCACCCCACCAAGGACGCCCATGAGTGCCGTCATGACACCCGGCTTGGGGCCGGGCAAAGCCGCTGCATTGCCCGGACGCAGCCACGATGCAAACAACCCGGAGGACGTCGAAACCCTCGGCGCCTATGCGGCCAACACCGCCTGGGAGATCGACCGCGCCCTGATGTTTGAGCGCTCCGAGCGGCGCGCCTGGTGGGTGGCCATCGCCGGACTGTTGCTGGGCCTGATCGGCATCGCAGCGGTCTTCGTCCAGGGTCCACTGCGCCGGGTGGTCGAGATTCCGATCGTGGTCGATCGCGTCACCGGCGAAACCACGATCCAGCAGCGCCTGAGCGTCGAGACCATCCCGCCAATGGAAGCGCTGGACAAGCACAACCTGGCGATGTTTGTGCGCTCGCGTGAAGGCTATAGCTGGATGTTCGTGCAGCGCGACTTCGATCAGGTCGCTCGCATGGCGGTGCCAGCGGTTTTCGCCGACTACAACCGGCAGTTCGAAGGCGATGGCGCCCTGCAAAAGAAGGTCGGCGCCAGCGAGGACTGGCGCATCAACGTCGTGGGCGTGCGGCTCGCGGCATCCGGCCGCAGCGGAAAGAACGGGAATAGCGGCGAAGCGACGGTGACCTACGACAAGGTCGTGCGGCTCACCGACCGCAACCTGCCGGAGGTGACGACCCGGCACGTCGCGAGCGTTCTCTTCCAGTACCAGCCGAAGGTGCTCGCCAAGGAGCGCGACCGGCTTGAGAACCCGTTCGGTTTCGTGGTAACGGCGTACCGGTCGGACCCGGAGATCAACACCACGCCGCAGGGAGCGAAACCATGAAGGGCAAGGTTGTTGTGAGCGCGGTCCTTCTCAGCGCCATTGCGGCGCCGGCCGTGAACGCCGCGAATGTGGCAGACGGCCAGGTTGCAGACCCGCGCTTGCGCGAGCTCGTGTACGACCCACGCACCGTCGTGACCGTGCCGGTGAAGCGTGGCGTCGTCACGCTCGTCGTGCTCGATGCCGACGAGGCGATCACCGAAGTCGCGGCTGGTCTGGGCGGTGATTGCAGCAAGGCCGACGCCACCTGGTGCATCGCGGCACAGCCGGGCGGCCGCAACCTCTTCGTCAAGGCGAAGAGCACGGCCAGTGCGCCGAACAACCTGGCTGTCGTCACCGACCGGCGCACACACGCGTTCCGGTTCGTCGTGCTGGCCGACAGCGACCCCAAGGCGCCGGTCTATCGACTGGTTGTGAAGGCACCGGTGGTTCGACCCGCTTCGCTGGCCCGCCCCACCCTGCGCGA
>JBBQOR010000508.1:0-2653 GCA_038331055.1 Burkholderiales bacterium | reverse complement strand
GCTACGCTGCGACCCCAGGACGAGTGTGTCGACGGCGCGCCTACGACCTAAGCGCAGCGCAGCCGCCACTGAGGCCTCTGCGGAGCCGCTGCCGCAGGCGGCCAGATGGAGATCGAATACGGCCCGGTGGAACGGGTCGGTTATGCCCGCAGCCTGTCCTGCCCATCGACTGGCCTCGGCCGGCTGGTGCGTCAGCATCCAGGACCAGGCCTCCGATCGGTGCGACAGTGACGAAAGCCCGGCCACAGCCGGGGCAAGACCCGCCGCGTGCGCCGCAGGGCAGAGCGTACACAGGCGGACCGCACGGTCGCCGGCGAGCTCGGCGTTTGTCAGCGCGCTCAGTTCGCAGACGGCGCGCTGCACGCGAATCCCGTCCAGCGCCGTGGGCCAGCGGGCCGCCACCGCGAGCAGCGCGTCCACCCACGCGTGATCGGCGTAGAGGCCGTCGAGCAGTGCTAACGCTTCGGGCCGGGCGCTGTCGGCAAGCCGCGGCGCCAGCGCCACCAACGCGCGGGCGCGCAGCGCCGCGCCTGGCAAAGCCGCAACGACCGCCAGCGCCACCCGGGCGGGCGTGGCGTCAAGCGCAGGTGCGGCGCGAACGATCGCCTTGAGTCGTTCGACCGGATCGGCCATTGCCGCAGCCAGAGCCTCCAGGCGCTCTGCGTCGTCATGCGCCAGCGATACCCAGGCGGCTCCACGCGCCTCGTCGTCGCCGTGGGTGCGCAGCAGGTCCAGCACCTCGGGCCACCCGTCGGACCAGGTCAGCACGACCTGCGCTGCTAGGCGGCCCGCGGCGGCCCGGTCGCCGTGCTGCAAGGCGCACCGCAGCGCCCGGTGTATCGCCGCGCGCAGCGGCGCCTGATGCGCGGCGGGGGCCCGCACCGCCAGGCGCGCCAGCGTGAGGGCCAGCGCTCCGTCGGTTGGCGCGGCGACCGTAGCGGCAACGGCATCGTCCCACTCGTCCGGACCCGCGAGCGGCGCCAGGTAAACCGCGATCCGGCGCCGGACTTCTGGGTCGGCGACAACGGCAGTCCGGCGCACCAGCAGCGCCGCCACCTCTGGCAACGGTCCGGCGGCCATGCACGCCGGCACCACCTCCAGCAGGTGCAGGTCACTGCCGACGTCCGCGAACTCGGCGCCCGGTTCTGCGGGCGACGTGCGCGCCTCGTCGAAGGCAGCGAGCTGCCAGGGTTGGGTGTGAACCGCCTGCAGCCGCCGCCGCGCCTGGATCGACATCGCGTCCGACCACCACGTCGCGGCGCGTGGCAAGGACCAGGGGCCCAGCATCTCAATGACCCAGGACTGCAGCTCGTCCGGCACCGCCGGGCAAAGGCTGAGCGCCGCGTGTTCACGGGCCTCGTCGGGGGCCGTGCGGTGCAGCCAGCGCAGACCGCGTTCAAGCAGCGCAAAAGGTGCGTCGCGCAGCACGACCACCAGCCGCGACATCGTATCCCGGCGGTCTGGGCCCGGTGGCAGGTCGGTGGCGACGTCAAGCGCCTGCGCCACGGCGGCGAAGCGCTCGTTCCCAAACAGCCGGTGCGCCACCTGGATCAGCGCCTGAGTCTTCGCGCGGTCGTTGCGCATGCCCTGCGCCGCGGCGCGGGCGAGCGCCATCACGCCCAGGTGTTGCGCGGGGCCGAGTTCATCGGCACAGGCCAGCAGCGCGCCGACACGGGCCTGCGCGGCGTCTGCTGCCAACGCCTCCGCCAGCGCCGCTTCCAGGCGCCCGGCCTCGATTACCGTGGATAGCTCCAGTAGCGCATCGGCGCGAAGTAGGCGGTCGTCGAGGCGCAGGGCGGTGTCCAACGCCCGTGCGGCGAGTTCGGCGTCCGCGGCGAAGCGCGTCAGCGCCAACTGGACTAGGGCGCGCGCCTCGGCCGCTGAGCCCAGGCCGTCCGCGGCGTCCGCCAGCGCCTGCAGCAGCAGCGGCCGCGCGTCGTCGAGGTGCAGCACTGGGATGAGCAGGCCGACTGCCGCGTGGCGCCGCTGCGGGTCTTCTAGGCCACGGGCTAGGCGAAGCGCGTCGGACAGGTGCACCTCGGGCATCACCGGTACTGCCCACGCCAGCCAGGTGGACACCAGGGGCTCGTGGTTCATCGCTCGTAGCGCTTCGATCGTCTCGCGCCAGAGGGTGGCTTCGTCGGTGTAATGCTGGTTAAGGCGCAGCGAACCATAGAGAGCGTCCAGCGCCTGTGGCGCCTGGTCGATGGCGCGCGCGAGCCAGCGGGCCAGCTGGGGTGGCGGCAGGCGCAGCGCCACCGCCTCCAGCCCCGCCGCTGTCGCGCTACCTAGCGCCAGCGCCAGCAGCTTCTGGCCGGCATGGGGCATCAGCAGCGGCAAGGGATCGGCCGCGCTGTCGCCTGCCGACGTTGCAGACCGGATTGGCGGCGCCTGCAGCTTCTGCAGCAGCCAGATCTCGCGTAGCAGGTCCGGCATAGGTTGCCGGCGCAGGCGCCTGTCGTCGTGCAGTTGGGGCGAAACCGCTAGTAATGCGCCAAAGAGCACCCCGATGGCCTCCTGCGCATCGGGAGAGGGCGGGAACAGC
Organism: Burkholderiales bacterium; assembly: GCA_038331055.1. GTDB lineage: Bacteria > Pseudomonadota > Gammaproteobacteria > Burkholderiales > Burkholderiaceae_C > Rubrivivax. Next base: position 108 of record JBBQOR010000508.1, on the reverse strand, counting down.
GGCGTTTGACCCAGCAAGGCGACGAGCACACACCACTCGGCCTCGTCGCCGCCCGACTGAGACTCCCGGCACATGCTAGACAGAGCGTCCTGTACGTCGGCAGTGGGC
>JBBQOR010000507.1:0-2659 GCA_038331055.1 Burkholderiales bacterium | reverse complement strand
CGCAAGCTGACCACCATCTGCCTGCTCAGCGAGCCGTCGGAGTTCGAGGGCGGCCTGCTGGAGATCGCCGGCCTGCAGGAGCCCCTGGCATTGCGGCGCGGCTCGGTGATCGTCTTTCCTGCGGCGCTGCCGCACCGGGTGACGCCGGTGGTGTCGGGCCTGCGCCGCAGCCTGACCTGCTGGACCGTCGGCCCGAACCTGCGCTGAGATCCCGCCGCAAAGACGCCACATACGCGCCGCACAAGGAGCCTGACCATGCTGATCTTTCGCCAGCTTCACGACGCGCAGTCCTCCACCTACACCTACCTGCTCGGCGACAGCGACAGCGGCGAGGCGCTGCTGATCGATCCGGTGTTCGAGCATGTGCGGCGTGACCTCGCGCTGCTGCGCGAGCTGGGCCTGCGGCTGGTGGCGACGCTCGAGACCCACGTGCACGCCGACCACGTCACCGGCGCCTGGCTGATGCGCCAGCGTGCCGGCAGCCTGATCGCGATGGCGGCGGCATCGGGCGCCGCGGGCGCCGATCGGCCGCTGGTGCATGGGGACCGGGTGGCCTTCGGCGGCCGCGCGGTGCTGGTGCGCAGCACGCCCGGGCACACCGATGGCTGCCTGAGCTATGTGCTCGACGATCTCTCGATGGCCTTCACCGGCGACTGCCTGCTGATCCGCGGCTGCGGCCGCACCGACTTCCAGCAGGGCAGCCCCGAGCGGCTGTATGCCTCGGTGCACCAGCAACTGTTCAGCCTGCCCGAGGCCTGCCTGCTCTACCCCGGGCACGACTACAAGGGCCTGACGGTGACCAGCGTGGCCGAGGAGCGACGCTTCAACCCGCGCCTGGGCGGCGGCATCGCCGAGGCCGACTTCGCCGGCTACATGCGCCACCTGGGTCTGCCGCACCCGCGTCTGATGGAAGTGGCGGTGCCGGCCAACCTGCGCTGTGGCGCACCGGCCGACGGCGCCAGCGCGCAGGCCGAGCCGACCTGGGCGCCGCTGACCGCCACCTTTGCCGGGCTGTGGGAGATCCAGCCGCAAGACCTGGAAGAGCGGCTCGCGCAGGTTGAACTGATCGACGTGCGCGAGCCCGATGAGTTCACCGGCCCGCTGGGCCACATCGTCGGCGCACGGTTGCTGCCGCTGGCCGAGTTGCCGGCCCGCCTGGCCGAGCTGCCGCGCGGTCGGCCGTTGGTCACGGTGTGCCGCTCGGGCGCGCGCTCGGCGCAGGCGGCGGTGCTGCTGGGCAAGGCCGGATTCAGTGATGTGGCCAACCTCGCCGGCGGTCTGCTGCGCTGGCACGCCGAGGGCCACGCGGTGCAGGGCGGGCGGGACTGAGCCGCTTTCAGCCGGTGCGCGGGCCGGCGCAGACCCGCGGCGCGGCGTCGAACGCAGTCAAGACTCGCCCAGCTCCAGCCGCTGCAGCGCCCATTGCAGCGCGCGCGCGTCGCTGCTGGCGCGGTGCCGGTCCAGGCCCAAGGCCAACAGCGCATCGCGCTGGGCTTGCGCCAGGCGGTCGCGGCGCGGCTCGTCGAGCAGTGCGCTCACCGATTCCAGCTTGAAGCTCGGGGACAGAAAGGCTTCTTCGTACAGCGCGGCCAGCCAAGGGTAGTCATGCGCCCAGCCGTCGCAGTAGACGGTCAGGCCGGCCAGCTCTTCGTTCAGGCGGCGGGCGACAAAGCCCACGTCGCGGCCATGCGCCAGCAGCGTATCGCGGGCAATGCCGTGCACCCGTTCGGCCTCGGCATCCCAATGGGTCCAGTGCGGTGGCGGGCGCACCAGCGTGCAGAAGGCGCGGCCGTCGGGCCGCACGAAGCCGACTTCGATCGGATAGCTCTGCCGGCCGAAGCCCGAGGCTTCGATGTCGATCACGCAGTACAGACCCGTGCCGCTCATCACGGCACCGGCGGCCTCGGGATAGGCCGCAGCTGCTCGTAGGCCCGCGCGGCGCGCAGCACCAGCGCGTCGCCGAACATCGGGCCGACGATCTGCAGGCCGATCGGCAGCCCGTCGATAGTCAGGCCGCAGGGGATGCTGCAGGCCGGCTGCTGCGTCAGGTTGAAGGGGTAGCTGAACGGCGTCCAGTGGAGGAAGGCGGTGTCGTCGAACGGCGCCGCGCCGGTCGCGCGCGCCTCGAAGGCCGGCACCGCCACGGCCGGCGTGAGCAGCAGATCGAAGCGCTGCATGAACTGGCGCATCTGCGAGCCCAGCACCGCGCGCCGCTGACTCAACTGCTGCACCTGCAGGGCCGACAGGCGGGCGCCGAGTTCGGCCTGTGCGCGGAAGTCGGGGTCGGTGACCGTCTGCTGGGCTGCAGTGAGCGTGTTCCACAGCGTCCAGGCGCCCAGCACCCACAGCCCGGTGGTGATCTCGATCGGGTCGTCGAAGCCGGGGTCGACCGCCTCGACGTGCGCGCCCAGGCTGGTGAAGGCCGCCGCTGCCGTGTCCACCGCAGCCGCCACCTCGGGATGCACGTGGCGTGCATAGCCCAGGCGCGGCGAGTAGGCCACGCGCAGGCCCTTCACCCCCAGATCCAGGCCGCTGAGCATGCTGGCGGCGTCGGCCGGCAGGGCGGTCCAGTCGCGCGCGTCGGGCTGCTTGAGCACGTCGAGCATCAGCGCGGCATCGCGCACGTCCATGGTCAGCGGGCCCAGGTGCGCCACGCTGC
>JBBQOR010000506.1:0-2662 GCA_038331055.1 Burkholderiales bacterium | reverse complement strand
CCGCACTGGGTCTGCTGGTGTGCTTCGTCTGGTGGACGATGTTCTCCGGCCGACGCAAGGGCGAGCGCTCGACCGCCGGCGACTGACAAGGCGATCGAGCGGGCCGGCGCGTGCGGCCCGGCCCGCCGTCAGTGCAGCTGGGAGGGGCTGACCAGCTGGAACTCGGGTACGTCGGCGTCGAACGGCCGGGCATCCTCGGTCATGCAGAAGAAGGTGCCACGCATGCTGCCGTAGGGTGTCGCGATGCGGACCCAGCTGGTGTATTCGAAGCGCTCGCCGGGCTTGAGCAGCGGCTGGTGACCCACCACCGCCAGGCCGCGCACTTCTTCTTCCTGGCCGCTGGCCTCGATGATCAGCCAGCGGCGTGCCACCAGCTGGGCCGGCACATCGCCGCTGTTGACCACGGCCACCGTGTAGGCGAAGCCGAATGGGCCGTCGGGTTCTTTCGACTGCTCGGGCAGGAACTGGACGCGAACTGTGCAGGTGAACTCGGGGCGGGGCATAGCGAACAGATTGTAGGCAGCCGCTGCCTAGAATCCCGAGGATGAACAACTACCGAATTGCCCCGAGCATCCTGTCGGCCGACTTCGCGCGCCTGGGCGAAGAGGTGCGCACCGTCATCGCCGCCGGTGCCGACTGGGTGCACTTCGACGTGATGGACAACCATTACGTGCCCAACCTGACCATGGGTCCGATGGTCGCGCAGGCGCTCAAGCCACATTGTGTGCGCGCCGACGGCAGCCCGGTGGCGCTGGACGTGCACCTGATGGTGCAGCCGGTGGACGCGCTGGCGCAGGCTTTCGCGCAGGCCGGCGCCAATCTGATCAGTTTCCATCCGGAAGCCAGTACGCACGTGGACCGCACCTTGCAGCTGATCCACGCCGCCGGGTGCCAGGCCGGGCTGGTGTTCAACCCGGCCGCGTCGCTGGACGTGCTGGAATGGACCATCGATCAGCTTGACGTGGTGCTGATCATGAGCGTGAACCCGGGCTTCGGCGGCCAGAGCTTCATCGACGGCGCGCTGCGCAAGATCGAACGCGTGCGCCGGCTGATCGAGCAGTCCGGCCGCGACATCCGGCTCGAGGTGGACGGCGGCATCAATCTCGACAACATCCGCCGCGTGGCCGACGCGGGCGCCGACACCTTCGTGGCCGGCAGCGCGATCTTCGGCCAGCCCGACTACGCCGCAGTGATCCGGGCGATGCGCGCACGTCTGGCGTGAGCAGCGCGCCGCTGGCGGTGCCGGCCGGCGGCTGGCAGGCCGTGCTCATCGACCTTGACGGCACCCTGGTCGACACCGCACCGGAATTCGAGGCCGCCCTGGCGCTGGCGCTGGCCGACCTGGGCTGGCCGCCGGTGGCGCGCGACTTCGTGCTGCGCACCATCGGCAAGGGCTCGGAGCATCTGCTGCGCAGCACGCTGGCCCACGTCGGGGCGCCGGCTGCGCTGTACGACGCCGCCTGGGCGCGCTACCAGCACCATTACCGCGCCATCAACGGCCGCGGTGCGCAGGTTTATCCCGGTGTCGTCGAGGGGCTGGCGGCGCTGCGCGGGGCCGGGCTGCGGCTGGCCTGCCTGACCAACAAGCCGGGCGAGTTCGCCCGCGCGCTGCTGCTCGCCAAGGGCCTGGACGGTTGCTTCGAGTTCACCGCCGGCGGCGACGAGTTCGAGCGCCGCAAGCCCGATCCGCTGCCACTGCAGCTGAGTTGCAAGCGCCTGGGCACGACGCCTGCGCGCACGCTGATGGTCGGCGACTCGGTCAACGACGTGCTGGCCGCGCGCGGCGCGGGATGCGCGGTGGTGCTGATGAGCTGCGGGTACAACCACGGCGCTCCGGCCAGCGCGGCCGGCGCCGACCGGGTGATCGACCGCCTGGACGAGTTGCCCGCGCTGCTGCGCGCGGACTGATGCGCTGCGCTCTCGGCGTGGTGACGGGCGTCGCCCGATACGGGATTTCAGGCAGGCCCATCGCCCTGCGCCGGGCCCAGAATCCGCGTCAGACCGGCCCCGACCCGGCACCAAAACTTCCGGAGACCACACGATGAGCATTCGCCGCCGCCAACTCGTTCTCAGTGCTGCGGCCGCCGCCGGCAGCATCGCCTTGCCTTCGATCGTGCAGGCGCAGGCCTTCCCGGCGCGCCCGGTGCGCCTGATCTGCCCGTGGCCTGCGGGGGGCTCCACCGACGTGGTGATGCGCGCCTTCGCCGAGAGCGCCGCCAAGACGCTGGGCCAGCAGATCATCATCGACAACAAGCCCGGCGCCGGCGGCATGCTGGGTGCCAACGAGCTGGCCAACGCACGCGGCGACGGCTACACCCTGAGCCAGCTGCCGCACGGGGTGTTCCGCATCCCGCACATGCAGAAGGCGCAGTTCGACACGCTCAAGGACTTCAGCTGGATCATCTGCATGACCGGCTACACCTTCGGTCTTGTGGTGCCGGCGGACTCACCGATCAAGACCGTCAAGGACCTGGTCGACTACGCACGGGCGAACCCGGAGAAGTTCACCTACGGCTCCACCGGCATCGGCACCAGCCCGCACCTGGCGGTGGAAGAGTTCGCGCAGCGCGCCGGCATCAAGCTGACCCATGTGCCGTTCAAGGGCAACGCCGACAACATGCAGGCGGTGCTTGGCGGACACACCATGGCCGCCAGTGACGCC
>JBBQOR010000505.1:0-2665 GCA_038331055.1 Burkholderiales bacterium | reverse complement strand
TAGGTGATGCGGCGAAAGCCTTCCGCCTCGCACTGCGTGAACAGGCCGCCGCTGCTGATGTACAGGCCGGACAGCGCGCTGTTCTTCTCGGGCGCGCAGGTATTGCGGATCTCCAGCGTGAACCCCAGACCCGTCGGCGGGTTGTCGATCACCAGCATGCCGTCTTCGTGGCGGAAGGACACGCTCTCGCCATCGGCCTGCACGCGCAGCAGCGTGAGCCCCTCGCCGTGGAGGCGCAGCGGCGCACCGGGCTCATCGCCGTTGCGCACGATGTGCAGCTTGCTGGCGACGATGGTCTTGGCCGGGTCGAGATCGAAAGTCAGCTCGATCGCGCGGACCCAGTATGCCGGGGCGGCGTAGTCCTCACGCCTGACGAGGGTGGCGGTGCCTTCACGCATGGCAGAACATCTCCGGTGTTGGGGCGGGCGCGAGCGCCTACAGCCCTTGCTTCAGGCTGGCTTCGATGAACGGGTCAAGGTCCCCGTCGAGCACCTTCTGCGTATTGCTGGTCTCGACGCCGGTGCGCAGGTCCTTGATGCGGCTCTGGTCGAGCACGTAGCTGCGGATCTGGTGGCCCCAGCCGACGTCGGTCTTGGTGTCTTCGAGCTTCTGTTGCGCCTCGCGCTGGATGCGAATCTCGTGCTCGTACAGGCGGCTCTTGAGCATCTGCCAGGCTTCGTCGCGGTTGCGGTGCTGGCTGCGGTCGTTCTGACATTGCACGACGATGCCGGTGGGCAGGTGCGTCAGCCGCACCGCCGAGTCGGTCTTGTTGATGTGTTGGCCGCCAGCGCCACTGGCGCGGAAGGTGTCGGTGCGCACGTCGGCCGGGTTGATCTCGATCTCGATCGAGTCGTCCACCTCGGGGTAGACGAACAGGCTGGCGAAGCTGGTGTGGCGCCCGCCCGAACTGTCGAAGGGGCTCTTGCGCACCAGCCGGTGCACGCCGGTCTCGGTGCGCAGATGGCCGAAGGCGTGGTCACCTTCGACCTTCAGCGTGGCGCTGCGGATGCCGGCCACGTCGCCCGCGGTCTCTTCCAGCACCTCGGCCTTGAAGCCCTTGCGTTCGCAGTACTTCAGGTACTGGCGCAGCAGCATCTGCGCCCAGTCGCAGGCCTCGGTGCCGCCGGCGCCAGCCTGGATGTCGACGAAGCAGTTCAGCGGGTCGGCCGGGTTGGAAAACATGCGCCGGAACTCCATCTGCTCTACGGTCTCGCGCAGCGTGGCGGTCTCGGCTTCGATGGCGCGCAGGCCGTCGATGTCCTCGTCGGCCTTGCTCATGTCGTAGAGCTCGGTGTTGTCCGACAACTGGCCGCTCAGGTGGTCGATGGTGGAGACCACCGTCTCGAGCATCTTCTTCTCGCGGCCCAGTTCCTGGGCGCGTTTAGGCTCGCTCCAGACCTCCGGGTTTTCGAGCGACGCGTTGACCTCGTTCAGCCGGAGTGACTTCCGGTCGTAGTCAAAGATACCCCCGGAGCTGCTGGGTGCGCGCACTGAGGTCGGCGAGCAGCGAGCCGATGGCGTTGATGTGTTCGATGTCCATCGCCGGATTTTCTCATGCCGGTGTGGTCGCTTCGCCGAGGAAGGCCGCCAGGCACGCGGCCAGCGCCTGCGGCTGGTCCAGGTGCAGCATGTGGCCGCAGTCGTCCAGGCGTTCGCGCTGCACCTGCGGCACCACCGCAAGCCGCTGGTGGAATTCTTCCTGGGTGTAGCGCTGGCCCCACCACTTGGCGATGTCGGTGTCCGCGCCCTCCACCCACAGCAGCCGCGCCGTGATCGCCTGCCAGGTGGCGAGCTGCTCTTCGACCTGGTAGAGCACCGGGTTGACGTGCTTGTGCGCGGGGTCGGCGTTGAGCGTCCATGAGCCGTCCGCGCCTTGGCTGGCCCAATAGGGGGTCAGCCAGTCGGCCCGCTCGGGGCCCAGCCGCGGATGCGTCTGGCACAGCCGCTCGATCACCGCCTGCCGGCTGTCGTAAGGCCGCAGCGAGCGCGGCTTGCGCAGCTCGTCCAGCCATTGCGCCATGCGCCGCGCGGCCTGTTCTGGCTGCGTGCGTGGCATGCCGAAGCCTTCGAGGTTGATCAGCCGCCGGATGCGCGCCGGCCGCACGCCGGCGTAGTTCATCACCACGTTGCCACCCATGCTGTGGCCGAGCAGGTCGATCTGGCCCTCGGGCACCAGCGCATCGAGCAGGGCGTCCAGATCACCCAGGTAGTCGGGAAACCAGTAGCTGTCCACCGGGGGGGTGCGCGTCAGACCGAAACCGCGCCAGTCCGGCGCGATGATCCAGCGCGATAGGCCGTGTGCTGCGAGGGCATCGACCAGGAACTGGTACGACGCCGCCACATCCATCCAGCCATGAAGCAGCACCAGCGGCGGCTGAGTTGGCGTCACGAGCGTGGCGTCGCCCCACTGCAGCACGTGGTAGCGCAGGCCGCGCAGCAGCAGGAAGGTCGAACGCGGCGTGCGCTGGGGTGTGTAGGCGGTGCTCATGCCGCCACTGTATGCGCCCGCGTTTTCAGGCGCTCGGTTCAGGCACTCGGTTCAGGCACTCGGTTCAGGAACTCAGGCCGCCATCGCCACCAGCCGCTCTGGCGCCACCCGGGGCGGCGCGCATCGGTTGCCCAGCACGCCGACCACCGCATACAGCGGGTTGGCGGTGTCGCGGCG
>JBBQOR010000504.1:0-2672 GCA_038331055.1 Burkholderiales bacterium | reverse complement strand
GTGTGGTCAACCCGCCGCGGCCCGGCCGCGTGCGCGACTGGCGCTACGAGGGCGCGCAGGTGAGCTTGCAGCGGGGCGACGAGATGGGCCGCTTTCTGCTGGGTTCGACCGTCGTGCTCTTGTTGCCGCCCGGCCCGCTGGCCTGGAACGGACGCTGGGCGCCAGGGGCGGCCATACGCATGGGCGAGAGCATGGCCTTCGTGGCGCAGTGAGGGCCGCGCTGCCGTCCGCGCTGCCGTCCGGGCCGGCCCGCTGGGCGCTGCTGCTGATGTGGGTGGTGCCGGGGCTGTGGTCGTCCAACTACATCATCGCCCGCCTTGCGGACGGCGTGGTGGCACCTCATGCGCTGGCCTTCGGTCGCTGGCTGCTGGCGCTGGCGCTGATGCTGCCCTTCGTGGCGGGCACGCTGTGGCGCTCACGCGCAGCGGTGCGTGCCGAGGCCACGCAACTGCTGGTGCTGGGCTCGCTCGGCATGTGGATCTGCGGCGCCTGGGTCTACCTCGGCGGGCAGAGCACCAGCGCCACCAACATCGCGCTGATCTACGCGGCGTGCCCGGTGGCGATCGCGGTGGCCGGCACGCGGCTGCTGCACGAGCGCATGAGCCGCGCGCAGGGCGCTGCGGTCGCGCTGGCGCTGGCTGGCGTGGTCTTCATCATCGTGCGCGGCGACCCCGCCGTGCTGCTGGGCCTGCGCTTCAGCGTCGGTGACGCCTGGATCGTGGCGGCCGCCGTCGCATGGACGGCCTACTCGGTGCTGCTCAAGCGCTGGCCCTCGGCGTTGCCACCGGCGGCGCGGCTGGCGGCGATCATCGCCGGCGGCCTGCTGGTGCTGGCGCCGTTCACGCTGGCCGAGGCGCTGCTCGGCGATGTGCCACCTTTTGGCACGCGGGCGGCTCTGCTGGTCGTGCTGGCGGCGCTGCTGCCAGGCCTGCTGAGCTACACGGCGTACTCGTACCTGCAACGTGAAGTGGGCGCGGCACGCAGCGCGCTGATGCTGTACCTGGCCCCCGTCTACGCCGCAGTACTGGCCTGGCTGGTGCTGGGCGAGCGGCCGGGCTGGTACCACCTGGCCGGCGCGGCGCTGATCCTGCCGAGCATCTGGCTGGCGACACGGCGCTGAGCCGTCTGCGCGGTCAACGCCGTCAACGCCGTAAGACTCAGCCGCAGAGCATCGCCTCGGCGCGGGCATAACGCTCGCGCACGCCCTCGATCACCTCGGCCGGCAGCGGCAGCGCGGCCTGTACTGCGCCGCTGGCGCCGGTGCGGGCAATCCAGTCGCGCAGCGGTTGTTTGTCCAGCGCCACGATGCGGCCCTGCGCCAGGTCTTCGGCCAGCCACAGGCGCGAACTGTCCGGGGTCAGCGCCTCGTCCATCAGCGTCAGGCGGCCGGCCGCATCCAGTCCGAACTCGAACTTGGTGTCGGCCACCACGATGCCGCGGGTGCGCGCGAAGGCGGCGGCCGAGGCATACAGCTGCAGCGCGGCGTCGCGCACCTGCGTGGCCAGCGGCAGGCCGATGCGGCGCGCCAGATCGTCGAAAGCGATGTTCTCGTCGTGATCGCCCACCGCGGCCTTGGTCGCCGGCGTGAAGATCGGCTGCGCCAGCGGCGTGGTCGGTGTCAGCCCCGGCGGCAGCGTGATGCCGCAGACCGTGCCGCTGCGGCTGTACTCCCTCCAGCCCGAGCCGGCGACATAGCCGCGCACCACCGCCTCGGCCGGCACCGGCTGCAGCCGCTTGACGAGCATCGATCGGCCCTGCACCAGCGCCACCTCGTCGGGCGCGACCACCATCTCGGGCGCCTCCCCGGTCAGGTGGTTGGGCATCACCGCGGCCAGGCGATCGAACCAGAACAGCGCCATGCGCGTCAGGATCGCGCCCTTGCCGGGCACCGGATCGCGCATCACCACGTCGAAGGCGCTCAGGCGGTCGCTGGCCACCAGCAGCAGCCGGTCGCTGCCCACGGCATAGATGTCGCGCACCTTGCCGCGTGCCAGCAGCGGCAGCGAGTGCAGGGCGGGTGCATCGATCGGCTTCATGCCGGCGGCGCCTCGCTGGCGTCGAAGTCGAGCTCGACCTTCGCGCCGTTGGGGTCGTACGAGAAGAGCTGCCAGGTGCCGGCGCCGGGCTGGCGGCGCAGGTCGTACTTCAGTCCGCGGGCGTCGAAGCGGGCCTTCACCGCCGCCAGTCCGCGCGTGGTGAAGGCCATGTGGTCGATGACGCCGGTGCGCGTGGCCGGCAGCGGGCGGTCCCAGTAGATGTGCAGGATGGCCTGCGTGCCGCCGGGTGCGTAGAGCCAGGCCCCCGGGAAGCCCAGGTCGGGCCGGTGGCCTTCGACCAAGCCGAGCAGGCCGCAGTAGTAGTCGAGCGTCGCGGCGCGATCCTCGGCCGTGACGGTGAAGTGGTTCATGGACTCGATCATGCAGAGCCTCGTCGCAGGAGTGTGGTGGGAATGGGCCGGCGGCCGCCTGGACACCAGGCCGGCAGTGTCGCATCGGCAGGCCGCGCGGAACTGCGTGGAACCACACTGAGCGGCACTGAGCGGCACTGGATGGCGTGCCGAGCCGATCACACGCTGACGGCCCCATCGGCCGGCTTGTACGCGGTGGGCGCCAGCGTCGACGTTCCGCACGCTGGCTCTTTCAGGCCGGCGCGAGCGAGGCCTCGATCAGATC
>JBBQOR010000503.1:0-2679 GCA_038331055.1 Burkholderiales bacterium | reverse complement strand
TGGTGCCCGCCGATCAGCCGCCTGATGCCGACGAACGACTGGCACTGGTGCACCCAGACGACCGCGAAGACACGGCACGGCGGATCGAGCAGGAAGCCGAGGGTCCGCTGGGCAACCACCGTGAGTTCCGCATCGTGCGCGTGGACGACGGCAGCGTGCGTTGGCTGGCGTCGCGCACGACCCCGGTGTTCGACGAGCAGGGCCGGCTCGTGCGGCGCATCGGCGTCAACTGGGACGTCACCGACGCACGCAATGCAGAAGGTGCGCAACGCGAGCGCGAACTGGCGCAGCGAGATAGCCGCGCCAAGTCGCAGTTCCTGGCCCGCATGAGCCACGAGCTGCGCACGCCGCTGAACGCGGTGCTCGGCTTCACGCAGCTGCTGGCCGCCGAGGAAACCGACCGCGAGAGCTCGCGATCGCGCTGGCTGGCGCATGTCCGCTCCGCCGGCGAGCACTTGTTGTCGCTGATCGACGGCGTGCTCGACCTGACCAGCCTGGAAGGCGGTGAGATGCGCGTCGAGCTGGCCCCGGTGCCGCTGGCACGGCTGGTCGCCGAGACTCTGCCACTGGTCGAGCCGCTGCGCCTGGCGCGCGGGGTGACGCTGCACACCGGCGACCTGTCGGGTGTGCCGCTGGCCGACCCGACGCGGCTGCGCCAGGTGCTGCTGAACCTGCTGTCGAACGCGATCAAGTACAACCGGCAGGGCGGGCAGGTGACGATCGAAGGACTGCAGCGTTCATCGACCGTGCTGCTGCGCGTCAGCGACACCGGGCGCGGCATGACCGACGCCCAGCAGCGCCGCCTGTTCGAGCCGTTCAACCGTTTGGGCGTCGAGCGCGAAGGCATCGAAGGCACCGGCATCGGGCTGGTCATCGTCAAGGCGCTCGTCGAGCGCATGGGCGGCTCTGTGCATGTCGACAGCACCGCCGGCCTCGGCAGTATGTTCGAGGTGCGGCTGACCGCGGCCAGCGACACGCAAGGCACGCTGGATGCCGCCAGCGCCCCGGCTGCCGACGACGACCTCCTGCCCGCCGCGCCCGCCGCCCGGACGCGGCCCGCCGCCACCCCGGCGGGCGCGCGGCCGCAGCTGCTGTACATCGAAGACAACCCGGTCAACGCGATGATCGTCGCCGAGCTGGTGGCGCGGCGGCCCGACCTGCAGCTGCACCTGGCGGTCGACGGCCGCAGCGGACTCGAGCGGGCGCTTGCGCTGCGGCCGGCCTTGGTGCTGCTGGACATGCAGTTGCCCGACTTCGACGGCCACGAGGTGCTGAAAAGGCTGCGCGCCGACGAGCGCACGGCCGCGATCCCGGTCATCGCGCTGTCAGCCAATGCGATGCCGCACGATATCCAGCGCGCGCTCGCCGCCGGGATCTCGGACTACTGGACCAAGCCGCTGGACTTCCGCGCCTTCATGGCGTCGCTGGACGCTTTCTTCGGGCCGCCACCGGGCTGAAAGCTCAGCCCGCCGCCACCGGCACCTCGGGCAGCAAGCCCTTCTTGCGCAGCATCGGCTCGACCGTTGGTGCACGGCCGCGGAAGGCCGCGTAGGCGGCCCCCGGCTCCAGCGTATTGCCGCTGGCGTAGACGAAACGGTGCAGCGCCTTCGCCACCTGCGTATCGAAGGGGTTGCCGGCCTCGACGAAGGCGTCGTAGCCGTCGGCGTCAAGCACCTCGGCCCACAGGTAGACGTAGTAGGCCGAGGCATAACCCGAACCGCTGAACAGATGCTGGAAGTGGACCAGCCGGTGGTTCAGGCCGACCGCGGCAGGCAGGCCCCACTCGGCCAACTGCGCCGCTTCATAGGCCGACAGGTCCGCCGGCGGCTCGGCGTCGGTGAGCGAGTGCACCGTCAGATCGACCAACGCACTGGCGGTGTAGCGCACGGTCTCGTAGGCCTGGCCGAAGCGACGCGCGGCGTGCAGCCGGTCGAGCAGCGCCTGGGGCATCGGCTCGCCGGTCTCGACATGGCGCGCGTGGCGGGCCAGCACCTCGGGCTCGAGCGCCCAGTGCTCGAACAGCTGCGAGGGCAGCTCGACGAAGTCGCGCAGCACCTGCGTGCCCGAGAGCCTCTCGTACGTGACGTCGGACAACAGCCCGTGCAGCCCATGGCCGAACTCGTGGAACAGCGTGCGCACATCGTCCAGCGACAGCAGCGTCGGGCTGCCCTTGGCGAAGTTGTTGTTGTTCAGGATCACCGGGAGTTCGGCGCCGCCACCGGCCACGTTGCGGTGCTGCATGCGCAGCGAGCTCATCCAGGCGCCGCTGCGCTTGCTCGGACGGGCGAAGTTGTCCTGCAGGAAGATGCCGACGGTCGTGCCGGCCGCGTCGCGCACCTCGTAGGCGCGCACGTCCGGGTGATAGACCGGCAGATCGGGCCGCGGCTCGAAGCGCAGGCCGAACAGCCGCCCGGCGCAGTCGAAGGCCGCCTGCACCATGCGGCCCAGCTCGAAGTAAGGCTTGACCTCGGCATCGTCCACCGCGTAGCGACGCACGCGCACCTGCTCGGCCCACAAGCGCCAGTCCCAGGGCTCGATGGTCTGCGCCGTGTCACGGGCCTCGGCGGCCGCCTGCTGCAACAGCTCACGCTCACGCTCCACTGCCGCCAGCGCACGCGGCCAGACTTCGTCGAGCAGCTTGCGCACGGCGCCGCGGGTGCCGGCCATCGTGTCCTGCAG
>JBBQOR010000502.1:0-2690 GCA_038331055.1 Burkholderiales bacterium | reverse complement strand
GGCGCTGCTCGAAAAAGCCGGTTTCGACGGCGGCCGCGTGTTCTTCACCCTGGCCGGTGCGGATGCCAACGAGAACGCGGTCAAGTTGGCGCGCCAGGCCAGCGGCAAGCCACGCGGGCACATCATCGCGCGTGACCGTTCCTACCACGGCGCCAGCTACGCCTGCATGGCGCTGTCCGGCGATGCGCGCACGCGCACGCAGGTCGATGCCGAAGCCTTCGGGGTGCGGCATGTACCGCCGCCGTATGCCTACCAGGGCGCTTATGGCAGCCATGATGAGGGAGAGTGCGGCGAACGCGCCGTCGCCGCGGTGGCGCAGACCATCGATCAGGAGGGTGCCGCGTCCGTCGCGGCGGTGCTGATGGAGCCCAATGCCGGCAGCAACGGCATCGTCGCCCCGGACAACTACTGGCCCGGCCTGCGCGAAGTGACCCGCGCGCGCGGCGTTTGCCTGATTGCCGATGAAGTGATGAGCGGCTTTGGTCGCTGTGGCGAATGGTTTGCCTGGCAGCGCTACGGCGACGCCGGCAAGCCCGACCTGATGACGCTGGCGAAAGGCCTGACCGGCGCGCACCTGCCGCTGGGCGCAGTGCTGCTCTCGGCAGACATTGCCGAGCGACTGCATGACGAAATGCTCTACACCGGCCTGACCTACTGCGGTCATCCGCTGTCCTGCGCGGCCGGCCTGGCGGCGCTGCGCGCCTACGAGCACGAAGGGCTGATCTCGCGCTCACGCATCCTCGGTGGCTGGATGCTCGCCGAGCTGCGCACCTTGCAGACACGCCACCCCGTGATAGGCGATGTACGCGGTGGCCACGGCCTGTTCGCCGTGCTTGAGCTGGTGGCCGACCGCAGCAGCCGCGAGCCGCTGGCGCCGTGGCCGCAGACGCCACCGGCCTTGAAGGCACTGGTCGACGCCGCGATGGCCGAGGGCGTGTCCTTCGCCAGTCGCGGCAATCTGCTGCTGCTGGCGCCGCCGCTGGTGATCGAAAGCCATGCGCTGGCCGATGCGCTGGCCCTGCTCGACCGCCTGCTGGCGCGCTTCTTTCCGACTGCTTCCTGAGGATTCCGCTGATGAGCTTCCGCCTCACCTACGCCACCATGTACAACCCGCCGGACGCGATGCACGAACAATTCGAGGCGTCGATGGCACGCGTCCAGGCCAGCCTCGGTGCGCGCCACCCGCTGTTCATCGACGGCCGCGACCGTGAGGCGGCACAGCACGTCGCATTGCGCAGCCCGATCGACCGCAACCTGACGCTGGGCGAGTTCGCCCTCGCCGATCGCCGCGACGTCGACACCGCGATGGCCGCCGCGCGGGCCGCGTTTCCCGCGTGGCGTGCGACGCCGCTGGCCGAGCGCGCGCGACTGCTGCGACGGGTCGCCGAGATCATGGAGGAGCGCGTCTACGACATCGCCGCGGCGATGGTGCTGGAAGTCGGCAAGAACCGCATGGAGGCGCTGGGGGAGACCCAGGAGACGGTCGACTTCTTCCGCCATTATGCCGACGACTTCGAGAGCCACGCCGGCTACGTGCACGCGCTGCCCGACGACCCGATCGAGGGCGTCGTCTCGCACAACGCCAGCGTGATGCGGCCCTACGGCGTGTGGGTGGTGATCGCGCCGTTCAACTTCCCGTTGGCGCTGGCCGGTGGACCCACCGCCGCAGCCCTGGTCACCGGCAATACGGTGGTGGTGAAGGGCTCCAGCGACACGCCCTGGGCCGGCCGGTTGCTCGCCGACTGCGTGCGCGATGCGGGGCTGCCCGCCGGCGTCTTCAACTATGTCTCCGGTGCCGGGCGTGAAGTCGGCGAGGCACTGGTGCAGCATCCGCACACGGCGGGCATCACCTTCACCGGCTCGGTGCCGGTAGGCCGGCAGATCATGCGGCATATGGCCGATGGCGCGTATCCACGACCGTGCATCGCCGAGATGGGCGGCAAGAATCCGTGCATCGTCACCGCGCATGCCAACCTCGACGATGCGGCCACCGGCATCGTCCGCTCCGCCTATGGCCTGGGCGGCGAGAAGTGCTCGGCGCTGTCGCGCCTGTATGTGCATGAGAACGTGGCGGAGGCACTGATCGAGCGACTACTGACACGCATCACCGCCATCTCGATCGGCGATCCGCGCCAGCGCGAGCACTGGCTGGGCACGGTCATCAACCGCTCTGCCTACGACAACTACCAGCGCCATGCCGAGCAGTTGTGCGATGGTGCCCGCGTGCTTGCCGGTGGTCGGCGGGTCGGCCAGGACAGCGGCGGCAACGCAGAACTCGCCCACGGCTACTACGTCGAACCGCTGCTGGCCGAGGCACCGCTGACGCATCCACTGTGGCAGCACGAGATGTTCCTGCCGATCCTGATGCTGCATCGCTACCGCGATCGCGACGAGGCGATGCGGCTGGCCAACGACACCCCGATGGGCCTCACCGCGGGCATCTATGGCAGCAGCGACGACGTGAGCTGGTTTCACGACCAGATCGAGGCCGGCGTCACCTACGCCAACCGCGCGCTGGGCGCGACCACCGGCGCCTGGCCCGGCTACCAGCCGTTCGGCGGCTGGAAGGGTTCGGGCTCCACCGGCAAGGCGATCGCCTCGTTCTATTACCTCGCCCAATACCTGCGTGAGCAATCGCGCACGGTGGTGGAGTGAGTCGATGATGCTTTCGCTTGAAGAGGCGATCGAGC
>JBBQOR010000501.1:0-2691 GCA_038331055.1 Burkholderiales bacterium | reverse complement strand
CCGTGGGCAGCCAGTGTGGACAGGTTGATCTGGCTCAATCGGGTCGCACTGGTGTCGACGAAGCCCGTGCTGTTGAAGGTGACGACGCGGCTGGTCGTGCTGGATGCGGCCGTCACGCCGGGCGAGTCGCCGTTGGCGCGTGTCTGCAGGGTGGTGGCCGGACTGACTTGCGCCACCGTCCACCCGGAACCGCCCGTGTCGAGCGTGAAGGCGACGGCCGCATTGCGCCGGACCGCCTCGGCGCGAGCGAAGTTCAGCCCGCTGATGATCGACTCTGCCGCGTTGCGCAGCCGGTAGTTCGCAATCGGCGTCGTCAGGCTCGGGGCGGCCAGCGCCAGAGTCACCGCCAGCACGGCGATGATGATCATCAGCTCGATCAGCGTCAGGCCGCGCGCCGCGCGGAGATTGTGTGCGGGGCGGCTCAGCATACGTCGCCTCGTCGGCGCAGCCAGCAGTTGACCGGCAGCCCGCTCTCGCCGGTGAAGGCCGTCGTACGCTGGAGTCTGTTGTGGTCGACCGTGAAGCCGAAGCCCGACAGGTTGCGCGAAGACTTGCCTGCTGCCGAGATCAGAAAGGACTGGCTGGTGCCCCCGCCGCCCCAGTTGCAGCTGTAGTCGAAGAACTCGCCGGTCGGCATCGCGATGCCGCATGCCGTGGCCGTCGAGCCGTAGTTGCGGTTGTCCTGATAAAACTGCTCCAGCCGCACCCGCACCGTGCTCAAGGTGGCGCTCGCTTCGGTCAGCCGGCTGCGTTGCACGTAGCTGGTGTACTGCGGGTACGCCAGGGCCGAGATGATGCCGATGATCGCCACCACGATCATCACTTCGATCAGCGTGAAGCCGTACACCCGCCGGCGAGCGTCACCCAGACGCTGCACAGCGGCACCCGCCAGCCAGCCGAAGTGTTGCAATCGATCCCCCGCGTGTTCCGGCCCGACCAGGCCTCTGCTGGTCGTATCGGCAGCCTCACCCGGGAACTGAAGGGACTGGATGTGAAGGATTCACGGTCGGCATCCGTGCGGCCGGGTGGTCGACGGCCGAGTGCGGATCAGCCGCCGATCGCGGCCAGCACCGCCAACCACAGCACCGCGGTCAGCCCGAAGGCGAGCGTCGAGCTCACGATGGCCGCCGTGACCTCGGCCTCGAGCACGCCGTAGCGCTGCGCGAAAAGCAGCGCGTTGCTGCCCACTGGCAGGGCCGCCAGCATCACCACCACCGCCAACGGCAAGCCCTGCAGGCCGAAGCCCCAGTGTGCGGTCACCAGCACCACGGCCGGCAGCAGCAGCAGCTTGAGCGCCGACAGCCGCAGCGCGCCGGCCAGATGGCCGCGCAGCCCGTGCACGGCCAGGTTCAGGCCGATCAGCACCAGGCACACCGGCACCACCGCGGCGCCCAGCAGCGCCAGCGTCTCGTCCACCGCCGGATGCAGGCCCCAGCCGGCGAGATTCCAGGCCAGCCCGGCCAGCACCGGCAGCACCACGGGGTGCACCACCGTGTTGCGCAGCGTGGTGCCCAGCGTGCGCGACAGCGGTACTCGCACGTGTGTGCCGCCGATGCCGCCAGCGCCGCCGGCGTGCGCCACATCCAGTTCGACGGCGGCCGTCAACACCGTCAGCAGCACCAGCGCATGCAGGCTGACCAGCGCGATGTGAATGCCCAGGCCCGCTTCGCCGAACAGCGCTGCTGCCATCGGAATGCCCACCTGCACCGAGTTGCCGAAACCCACCGTGATCGCGCGCACCGCGGGGGCGGCCGCGCCATGCCGGCGGCCGGCACCGTGGCGCCGCTGCTGCAGCAGCACCGCCAGCACCACCATCAGCACCGGCACGAAGAAGGCCGCCAGCGTGCGCCAGGGCAGCGCTGCCAGATCCAGCCGCGCCGTGGTGCGAAACAGCAGCGCCGGCACGAAGATCATGAAGGCCACGCCGCCGAGCACGCGCGCCGCCTCGGCGCTGCCGGCCCGATCCGTGCCGCCGATCCAGCGCATGCGTGCGGCGAGCCAGCCGAGCGAGACCATGGCGATGATCGACAGCAGCTTGAAGAAGACTGCGGTCGTCACCGCCGCACCCCGGCACGCCGGCGCCACGCGGCCAGCGCGGGCAGCCCGAGGGCCAGCAGCCACAGGGGCGCCAGACCGAGGGCCGCAGCCCAGCGGGCGAAGGGCGTGAGCCCCTCGCGGCCCTCGACCGTGACCTTGAGCACCGCAGTCGTGAAGGGTGGCAGGCTCGCGCGCACCACGCCGTGGTGGTCGATGTGCGCGGTGGCGCCGGTGTTGGTGGCGCGGATCATCGGCCGCTGCAGCTCGAGCGCGCGCAGGCGCGAGATGTTCAGGTGCTGCACCACCGCCACGCTGTCGCCGAACCAGCCGATATTGCTCAGGTTCACCAATACCGTTGGCGCGCGTTCGGCGTCGTCGAAGCGCAGCGCCAGCTCCTCGCCGAACAGATCTTCATAGCAGATGTTGGGCGCCAGCCGCGCGCCCTCCAGATCGAACGAGGGCGGCTTGCGCACGCCGCGCGCGAAGTCGCCCAACGGGATGTTCATCATCTCGGTGAACCAGCGAAAGCCCGTCGGGATGAACTCGCCGAAGGGCACCAGATGCTGCTTGTCGTAGCGGTACGGCGCGCCAGCCGATAGCGCCACCACCGAGTTGGTGTAACCGAGCTCGTCGTTGCCGAGCGGCAGCCCGACG
>JBBQOR010000500.1:0-2696 GCA_038331055.1 Burkholderiales bacterium | reverse complement strand
TGCCGCAGCGCCTGCTGGAACTGCAGCGCGGCGTGCTCGGCCACCTGCTGAGCGACGCGGTGGCCGCGCGCATCGTCGACAGCGTCGACAAGGCCGACCGTGCCGCCGATGCTTTCCAGCTGTCCGAGCTTTACGAACGGCTCTCGCGTGACCTGTGGAGCGAGCTCGAAGCCGGCGGCGGCGTCTCCTCGGCACGGCGCGAGCTGCAGCGTGAACACCTCAACCGGATGGCCGCCAGCCTGCTGCGCCCGGCCTCGCAAGGCCGGGCGGACCAGCGCAGCCTGCTGCGCGTGCAGGCCGAGCGCTTGCTGGCGCGCATCGAGGCGGTGCAGCGTGGGCGCCGCGCGCCTGCCGACGAAGAAACCCGGGCCCACCTGAGCGACGGCGCACGCACGCTGCGCCAGGCACTCTCTGCGGGGCTGATGCGCGCCGGAGTCTGAACCGGTTCGAGCAGGTCCGGCCTGCGCCGGCCATCTCGGCCATCCCGGCCATCCCGGCCATCTGGGCCATCTGGTCCTACAGCTCCTCGATGCGCTGTGCCGGAAAGCTGTCCCAGCTCAGGCAGCCGGGGCATTGCCAGAAGTAGTTCTGCGCCTCGAAGCCGCAGGCGGCGCAGCGGTAGCGCTGCAGCGGGCGCGCGGCACGGCCCAGCGCATCGCGCAGGCCCTGCAGCGCGGCAGGTGACCAATCGGCCGGCGGCGCCGAGTCCAGCAGCGCCTGTGCGGCCGACAAGCTGGGCGCCCGCTGCAGCAAGCCCTCGGGCGGCAGCGCCTCGCCGGACAGCAGGGCGAGCGCCTGCCACAGGTCGATGCCAGGCGCTGCCGTGAACTGCGCCAGCAAGGCAGCGCGTGCGTGCTCACCGTGGCCGCTGGTCAGCGCCGCACGGGCGTAGTCCAAAGCGACCAACGGGAAGTTGGCCGGATGCTGCGTGCGCATGGTCTCGAAGGCCTGCCAGGCCCCGGCGGCATCGTTGTCACGCAGGGCACGCAGGCCGCTCAGCACCAACGGGCGCGGTGCCTGCGGGGCGATCACGCGTGCGCGTTGCAGCGCTGCGGCGGCGTCGGCCGGCCGGCCTTGTTCATCGGCCTGCAGCGCCGTTTCGCAGCCGTAGTGCGCGATGCGCGCGGCAAAGCTGCCGCGGCCCGCGCGCTCGAGCTGCCCGGCAATCTCGGCCGCGCGGGGCCAATCACGCGAGCGCTCGGCCAGCGACAGCAGCGCCAGCCTGGCCTCGACGTCGTGCGTGCCGCCTTCCAGCGCGCGCCAGGCCTGCTCGGCGCGGTCGAACAGCCCGGCAGACATGAAGTCCTGCGCCAGCGCGCGCTGAGCACCACTGCGGTCCTCAGGCTTGAGGTCGGCGCGCGTCAGCAGGTGCTCGTGCACGCGCACCGCACGCTCGAACTCACCGCGGCGGCGAAACAGGCTGCCCAGCGCCAGCTGCAGTTCGGCGCTGCCGGGGTCGTCGCGCATCGATTCGATGAAGGCGTCGACCGCCTTGTCGGGCTGCTCGTTGAGCAGCAGCGTCAACCCGCGCACATAAGGGCGCGGCGCGTCGCGCTTCCACTGGCGCTGGTCGAGCCGCGACGCCACCCAGCCCAGCGCGAAGGCCACCGGCAGGCCGATCAACAGCCATTGGAAGTCGAAGTCCATCGCGCGCGTTCGGGTCGGGTGGGGTCAAGGCGGGGCAAGGCCGGGGCAGACACCAGGCCGGCGGCTCAGGAGCCCAGGCCTTCGCGCGGCGGATGGTCGAGGCCGAAGTCCGAGGGCGCCACGGTCGACGGTGCGGGTGGTGGTGCCCGCTTGGGGGCGTGCCGGCGTGCCACCTGGCGCTGGCGCCACCAACTGGGCACCATCGCCAACACGCCGAAGGCGCAGCCGCCAGCGAAGGCGACCAGCACCACGATGACCAGCGGAGCGTGCCACTGCACGCCGAAGAACCAGTTGACCGCAGCGGTCTGCTGGTTGTTCAGCGCGAACGCGAAGAGTGCGAAGAAGACGAAGGCCCGGAACAGCCAGACGAGGAAGCGCATGCGGACGTCATTGTAGGCAGCGGGTTTGCCGGCCCATGAAAACGGGGCCCCGCAGGGCCCCGAAAAAAATGCCCGTCAGGGCGATCAGATCTGGGATTGCTGGGCCGCAGCGGCGCTCTCGGCTGCCGCGCCCTTGGCATCCACCGCCTCGCGCAGCGCCTTGCCCGGCTTGAAGTGCGGCACCAGCTTTTCCGGGATCGTCACCTGCTCGCCACTGCGCGGGTTGCGCCCCACGCGCGGCGGCCGGCGGCTGACCGAGAAGCTGCCAAAGCCGCGGATCTCGATGCGGTGCCCGCGCGCCAGCGCGTCGGACATCGCATCGAGCATCGTCTTCACGGCGAACTCGGTGTCGCGTTGGGTGAGCTGGCCGAAACGCTCGGCCAGCTGCGCCACCAGGTCAGAGCGGGTCATGCGCGGGCCGGGCTCACTCGCGGTTGTCGAGCTTGGCGCGCAGCAACGCACCCAGGCTGGTGGTGCCCGCGGTCTCGCGCTCGTTGCTCTGCGCCAGACGCTGCATCGCCTCTTGCTGGTCGGCGTTGTCCTTGGCCTTGATCGACAGCTGGATCGAGCGCAGCTTGCGGTCGACGTTGATGATCATCACACTGACCTCGTCGCCTTCCTTGAGCAGGTTGCGCGCGTCTTCCACGCGGTCGCGGCTGAGTTCCGACG
>JBBQOR010000499.1:0-2699 GCA_038331055.1 Burkholderiales bacterium | reverse complement strand
CGGCGGGGTTCGACCTGCTGCACCGTCTGGCCAAGGAATACGAGAAGCCGCAGTTCAACATCACCAGCGCCACGGTCAACGGGGTCGAGATCGCGGTGCAGGAGCAGGTGGCGATCAGCAAGCCATTTTGTCGGCTGCTGCGCTTCAAGCGCTTCACCGACGACCAGGAGGCGCTGACGGCGATGAAGTCGCAGCCCGGTGTGCTGGTGGTGGCCCCGCTGTCCGGCCACCACTCCACGTTGCTGCGCGACACGGTCAAGAGCCTGCTGTGCGACCACAAGGTCTACGTCACCGACTGGGTCGATGCACGCATGGTGCCGCTCGACGACGGCGCCTTTCACCTGGACGACTACGTGGCCTATGTGCGCGAGTTCATCGGCCACATCGGCGCCGACGTGCACGTGATCTCGGTCTGCCAGCCCACGGTGCCGGTGCTGGCCGCGGTCTCGCTGATGGCCAGTGCCGGCGAGCCGACCCCGCGCACGATGACCATGATGGGCGGCCCGATCGACGCCCGCAAGAGCCCCACCGCCGTCAACAACCTGGCCACGCAACGCAGCCACGGATGGTTCGAGAGCAACGTCATCTACCGCGTGCCGCCCAACTTTCCCGGCGCAGGGCGCCGCGTCTACCCCGGCTTCTTGCAGCACGCCGGATTCGTCGCGATGAACCCGGACCGCCATCTCAGTTCGCACTACGACTACTTCCGGGACCTGATCCGCGGCGACGACGACAGTGCCGACTCTCACCGCGAGTTCTATGACGAGTACAACGCCGTGCTCGACATGCCGGCCGAGTACTACCTGGACACCATCAAGACAGTGTTCCAGGACTTCGCGCTGGTCGAAGGCACGTGGGAGGTGGCGGGGCACCTGGTGCGGCCGCAGGACATCACGACCACCGCGCTGTTGACCATCGAGGGCGAACTCGACGACATCTCCGGCGCCGGGCAGACGCGCGCGGCGCATGAGCTCTGCTCGGGCATCCCCAAAACCCGGCAGTTCCACTACGACGCCGTGGGCGCCGGGCACTACGGCATCTTCGCCGGCCGCCGCTGGCGCGACCTGATTTACCCGCACGTGCGCCAGTTCATCGGCGAGCACGATCAGGCCGCGACGGCACTCGTGCCTGCGCGCGCGTCCCGCCAGCGCAGGCGCTGAGCGGCCCGACAATGGCGGCTCCGCCAAGCTGGAGCCGCCCGATGACCCCGACGCCGGCCACCCCCGACGGGCTCGCCGATCGCATCGATGCCGCGTTGCCGCAGACCCAATGCACTCGCTGCGGCTTTCCCGACTGCCGCGCCTATGCCCAGGCCATCGCCGCGGGTGATGCGGCGATCAACCAGTGCCCACCCGGCGGCGCCGAAGGTGTGCGGCGGCTCTCGCTGATCACCGGCCAGCCGGTGATTGCGCTGAATCCGGCCCACGGCAGCGAAGGCCCGCGCCGGCTGGCCGTCATCGACGAGGCCTGGTGCATCGGCTGCACGCTGTGCATCAAGGCCTGCCCGGTGGATTGCATCGTCGGCGCACCCAAGCTGATGCACACGGTGGTGGACCAGCAGTGCACCGGCTGCGAACTCTGCGTGCCGGCCTGCCCGGTGGACTGCATCTCGATGACGCCGGTGACCGGCGAGCTGGGCGGCTGGGACGCCTGGAGCGCCGGGGCGGCTGACGAGTCGCGCGAACGGTACGCCTGGCACCGCGAACGCGTCGCGCGCGAGCTGCGCGAGAACGACGAGCGGCTGGCCGCGCGCGCCGCGTCCAAACTAGCCGATCTGCAGGCCCACTCGACGATCAACGACGCGGCGGCACTGGAGGCCAAACGCGCCGTCGTCCAGGCGGCACTGGCACGCGCCCGCGCGCACCGCGGCTGAGCGGCATCAGCATGAAGCCGGACGACATCGAGCACTTCTTCGCCACGCTGAGGGCGGCCAACCCGCGGCCGCAGACCGAACTGATCTACACCAGCGTGTTCGAGTTGCTCGCGGCGGTACTGCTGTCGGCGCAGGCCACCGACGTATCGGTCAACAAGGCCACGCGCACGCTGTTCGCGCGTGCGCCCACGCCGCAACGCATGCTCGACCTGGGCGTGGACGTGGTGACCGGGCACATCCGCACCATCGGCCTGTTCCGCACGAAGGCGAAGAACCTCATCGCCACCTGCGGCATCCTGGTCCAGCAGCATGGGGGCGTGGTGCCGCGCACGCGCGAAGCGCTGGAACAGCTGCCCGGGGTCGGCCGCAAGACCGCCAACGTGGTGCTCAACGTGGCCTTCGGCGAGCCGACCTGCGCGGTCGACACACACATCTTCCGTGTCGCCAACCGCAGCGGTCTGGCGCCCGGCAAGGACCCGCTGACGGTCGAGATGGGCTTGCTCGAACGCGTCCTGGCGCCCTACCGCGAAGACG
The DNA here is from genome assembly GCA_038331055.1 of Burkholderiales bacterium. Lineage (GTDB taxonomy): Bacteria > Pseudomonadota > Gammaproteobacteria > Burkholderiales > Burkholderiaceae_C > Rubrivivax. The sequence goes on along the minus strand of JBBQOR010000499.1, from coordinate 292 downwards.
CGCACCACTGGCTGATCCTGCACGGCCGCTACGTCTGCCAGGCGCGCCAGCCGAAGTGCGGCGTGTGCAGCGTCAGGACCTGGTGCGACGCCGGCCGCGACGGGTTGCAGGCTGGGTTGCTGGAGCCTCGCCGCCTACAATCGAGCGAAGGGGGATGAGGCGGCACCATGTCCACGCTCGAAGACCTTGCAGACCGCGTCGACCGGCTGGTGCTGCGGCACGAAGAGCTCAAGCGCACGCATGCGCTGATGCAGCAGCAGCTTGACGCCGTGACCAGCGAGCGCGACAGCCT
>JBBQOR010000498.1:0-2706 GCA_038331055.1 Burkholderiales bacterium | reverse complement strand
GCAACAGCACCGCCCGGCCTTATCAGATCGTCACCGGGCAGGACGGGCGCGACCTCTCGCAAGACCGGCGCGCGGCTGGGCAGCGCGTCTGGTCCGTGCTCGCGTTCTAGGGCGCGCCGCATGGCCGTCTACACCGCGGTGGGCGAGGACGAGGTGCGCGCGCTGCTGGTGCGGCTCGGCCTGGGCCCGCTGCAGCGCTTCGAAGGCATCGCCGCCGGCATCGAGAACAGCAACTGGTTCGTCGACAGCCCGCGCGGCGGCTTCGTGCTGACGATCTTCGAGCGGCTGCCCGCCACCGAGCTGCCCTTCTACCTGGCGCTGATGCAGCACCTGGCACAGGCCGGCATCCCGGTGCCCGAGCCGCAGGCCGCCGCCGACGGCGCACTGCAGTTCACGCTGGCCGGCAAGCCGGCTGCCCTGCTCACGCGGCTGCCCGGCAGCCACCGCCTGGCGCCTGACCTGCACCACTGCGCGCAGGTGGGCTCGATGCTTGCCCGCATGCACCGGGCCGGGCAGCACTTCAGGCACCAGCAGCCGCACCCGCGCGGCCTCGACTGGTGGGCGCAGACGGTGCCCGTGGTGCTGCCTTTCCTGGACGCCGAACGCGCCGCGCTGATGCAATCCGAGCTCGCCTTCCAGCAGTCGGCCGCCGCGTCCAGCGCCGCGCAGTCGCTGCCTCGCGGACCGGTGCATGCCGACCTTTTCCGCGACAACGTGCTGTTCGACGGTCTGCCAGGGCATGAGCGTCTGACAGGCTGCCTGGACTTCTTCTTCGCCGGCACGGATGCGCTGCTGTTCGACATCGCGGTCTGCCTCAACGACTGGTGCAGCGACCCGGCCAGCGCCCGTCTGGACGAAGCCCGCGCGACGACCCTGGTGGCCGCCTACGCCAGCGAGCGTGAACTGTCGGCGGCCGAGCAGTACCTGCTGCCCACCTGGCTGCGCGCCGCGGCGCTGCGCTTCTGGCTGTCGCGCCTGTGGGACCTGCACCTGCCGCGCCAGGCCGCGCTACTCAAGCCACATGACCCCGCACCTTTCGAGCGCATGTTGCGTCAGCGCGTCGACAATCCCTGGCACCCTTCATGCTGAAGCTGTCCCGTTAGTTCCACTGCCTCGATGCCCCTGCTGCTCAAACCCGTGCCCGCCAGCCGCGGCCTGCGTTGGATGCGAGATGCCTTCGCGCTCTTCGCGCGCCGTCCGCTGGCCTTCACCAGCCTGTTCGTGATCTTTCTCTTTGCCGCGCTGATGGTCTCGCTGGTGCCTCTCGTCGGTGGCGTGCTGCAGATGGCGGCGCTGCCGCTGCTTTCGCTGGGCTTCATGGTGGCCGCCCAGTCGGCGCTGCTGGACGGGCCGGTCAGGCCGGCACAGTTCATCGAGCCGCTGCGCACTGATCCGGCCAATCGGCGCTCGTTGCTGATTCTGTGCGCCATCTATGGCGCGAGCGCCGTGGCCATCCTGCTGCTGTGCGACACCATCTCCGACGGCGCGTTGCGCCGGCTGCAACTGCTGATGAGCCGGCCCGACGCGCCCGAGGCGCAGATCGACGCGCTGCTGTCCGAGCCGGGCGTGTTCTGGGGCGCGATCACCGGCGGCGTGCTCGGCACGCTGCTGTCGGTGCCTTTCTGGCACGCGCCCGCGCTCGTGCACTGGGGCCGCCAGGGCGTGGGCCAGGCGCTGTTTTCCAGCACGCTGGCGGTCTGGCGCAGCCGCGGTGCCTTCTTCGTCTACTCGATGGCCTGGGCGCTGATGATCGTCGTCTTCGGCATCGCCGCGGCGGCGATCTTCGGGCTGCTCGGCCAACGGCAGATGGCCAGCGTGCTGGCAGTGCCCGCCGGGCTGCTGTTCTCCACCGTCTTCTACGTCTCGCTGCTTTTCACATTCAACGACAGCTTCGGCGGCGGCAGCGTCGTGCCGGCGCAGGAGCCCGCACCATGACACGAACGCGTGCCACGACCCTGGCCGTGATGATGCTGTTGGCCCTGCTGCCGCTGTCGGGTTGCGCAGTGATCACGATAGCCGGTGCCGCCGCTGGCGCGGCGATCTCGGTCACCGGCGCGGTGGTCAGCAGCGCCGTGCGCGTCACCGGCAGGGTGGTCGAGAAGACCATCGACGCGGTGACGCCCGCGGCCGAGGTGCCGGCGGCAGCGCGACGCTGAGGTCACGGCAGCCGCAGCGGATCAGGCAGCGGCGCCGGCGCTTGCCGGCAGCGGCAGTTCGCCCTGCGTTGCATGGGCCGCGCAGCGCTCGGCCCAGTCGATGATCTCCAGCCGGCCGTCGGCGTGCTCGACCAGCGCGGTCAGGCTCTCGACCCAGTCGCCGTCGTTGGCGTAAAGGATGCCGTCGATGTCGCGCAGTTCGGCATGGTGGATATGGCCACAGACGACCCCATGGGCACCGCGACGGCGCGCCTCACGCGCGACCGCGGTCTCGAAGTCGCTGACGTAACTGACGGCGCGCTTGACCTTGAGCTTCAGGTAGCGCGACAGGCTCCAGTACGGCAGCCCGAGCCGCGCACGCAGCGAATTCAGGTGGCGATTGAACCGCAGGGTGGTCTCGTAGGCCCAGTCGCCGACATAGGCCAACCATTTGGCGCACTGGATCACGCCGTCGAACAGGTCGCCGTGGGTGACCCTCTGGCGCCGGCCGTCGGCGGTGATGTGCACTGGGTCCTCCTCCACCTCGACCCCGCCGAAGGTGTGCTTGACA
>JBBQOR010000497.1:0-2709 GCA_038331055.1 Burkholderiales bacterium | reverse complement strand
CACCTACATCAGCGGCGACACCTGGAACGTCAACCCGATCGCGCTGGCGCGTGTCGAGCGCCTGTTCTGTCGCAACGAGCGCGCGGCCATCCGGCTGCGGCTGAACGACCGCGGCCTGCCGTTGATGCTGGTGCCCGTGGCCGCGGTGCTGGTGGCCAGCATCCGGCTGCACTGCCTGGATGTGCTGCTGCACCTGCGCTGGCGCGGGCCGAACGAGATGCCCTGCGACGCCGCGGTCGCCCGGGGCCAGGAGATGGGCTGGTTCGAGCACGGCTCGACGATCATCGTGCTGGCGCCGCCGGGCTTTGCGCTGCTGCCGGGCATCGTGGCCGGCCAGCGCATCCGCATGGGTCAGGCGCTGCTGCGGCTGCCGCCGCCTGGGGTTTCGGGTCAGGCGTCGGGTGCGCTGTAGGGTCAACCGGCGATGTCACCAGCCCGTCACGCGCGCTGCGGACCATGGCCTGCATGAAGACCATCGACCTTGTGTATTTCAATGCCGGTGGTGGTCATCGGGCCGCGGCGCTGGCGCTGGAGGCGGTGGCGCGTGAGCAGGGTCGGCCCTGGCGGGTGCGGCTGGTCGATCTGTTCGCCGTGCTCGACCCGCAGGCGCTGTTCCGCAAGGTGGCCGGCTTCGCGCCCGAGGATTTCTACAACAAGCGACTGTCCACCGGCTTCACGATCGGGCTGGCGCAAGAGCTGAAGGTGCTGCAAGGCCTGATCCGGCTGGCGCACCCCGCGCTGGTGCGCCAACTGCGCCAGCACTGGTTGGGCGCCGGGTCTGATGGCGAGCCCGATCTGGTGGTCTCGCTGGTGCCCAACTTCAACCGTGCGCTGTGGCACAGCGTGGCCGGCGCGCTGCCGGGCGTGCCCTTCGTCACCGTGATGACCGACCTGGCCGATCACCCGCCGCATTTCTGGATCGAGCCGGGCGCCACCCAGCACCTGGTCTGCGGCAGCGCGCGCGCGGTGCAGCAGGCGCTGGCCGCGGGCCTGCCGGCGGCGCAGGTGCACCGCAGCTCAGGGATGATCCTGCGCCCGGACTTCCATCGCCCGGTGCTGACTGACCGGCGCGCCGAGCGCCATGTTCTCGGGCTGGAAGGACGCCCGCCCACCGGCGTGGTGCTGTTCGGCGGGGAGGGCTCCAACGTCATGCGGCGCATCGCCGAGGCGCTGCCGCAGATCCCGCTGATCCTGCTGTGCGGCCGCAACGAGGCCCTGGCGGCGCGGCTGCGCGCGCTGCCTGCCAGTGCGCCGCGCATCGTGGTCGGCTACACGCGCGAGGTGGCGCGCTACATGCAGCTGGGCGACTTCCTCATCGGCAAGCCCGGGCCGGGCAGCCTGAGCGAGGCGGTGCAGTCGGGGCTGCCGGTGATCGTCACGCGCAACGCGTGGACGATGCCGCAGGAGCGCTACAACACCGATTGGGTGCAAGAGCTGGGCATCGGCCGCGTGCTGAAGAGTTTTGGCGGGGTGCGTGAGGCGGTGGACGACGTCAGCCAGCGGCTGCCCGAGTTGCGCGCCGCGGTGTGCCGGCTGAAGAACGAAGCCGTGTTCGAGGTGACCGACCTCTTCGAACGGTTGCTCGACACGGCCGTGCTGCAGTCCGCTGCCTCGGACTGCCCGGCGCCGATCGCCGGGCCGTCGTGGCGCGCTCTGCCGGCGTCGGTCCAGTCACTGAACCGCGGGGCCTGACCTCGCGACAGCCCGCCGCGGCAACGTGGCCGCCTGCTCGCCCAGATCCCAGAACAGCCCGGCCATCAACTGCAGCGCTTGCCGGGCCACCGGCAGCAGCAGATGCTCGTCGGGCGCGTGCTGGCTGCAGGCCGGATAGCTGTGCGGCACCCACACGGTGGGCAGGCCCAGCAGGTCGGCAAACACATCGTTGGGCAGCGAGCCGCCGAGGTTGGGCAACAGCACGGGCGGCAGGCCGGTGCTGCGTTCGATCGATGCCAGCGCAAAGCGCACCCAGGCGTTGTCGGGGTCCAGCCGGGTCGCGTTCATCACGCTGCACTCGCCCACCTCGATGCCGGCAAAGCCCTGCGCGGCCAGATGCGCCTGCACCGCTTCACGCAGCCGAGTGACGTCGGTGCCGACCACGAAGCGCATGTGCATCGTGGCACGGGCCGAGGCCGGAATGGCATTCACCGGGTGCTGCGGATTGCCGGTGATCATCGCCAGCACCTCCAGCGTGTTCCAGGCGATGACACGCTCGATCGGGCTCAGCCCGGGCTCGCCCCAGTCGGCGTCGACGGCCGGGTCGCCCGGGCTGCCGCCGACCTCCAGCCCGGCCAGCGCCGCGCGCACGTTGGCGGGGATCGGTGGCGGGCGCAGGGCCTGCACCAGGATGCGGCCGCGGGCGTCGACCATCGAGGCGATCGCATTCGCCAGCACCGTGCCCGGATTGCGCAGCAGCCCGCCCCAGTTGCCGCTGTGGTGCGTGCCTTCGCGCAGTTGCAGCGCGAGATCGAAGTTGGCCACGCCGCGCGAACCCAGAAACACGGTCGGCCGCGCCGCCGCCAGTCGCGGGCCGTCGCTGGCGATCAGCACGTCGGCTGCCAGTTCATCGGCGTGGGCGGCGCAGAAGGCGGCCAGACCCGGCGAGCCGGTCTCCTCACCCGTCTCGACCAGCCACTTCAGATTGAAGCCGAGCCGGCCGCCTCGCGCCGCGAGCACACAGCCCAGCGCCGCGAGGTTGATGCTGTGCTGGCC
>JBBQOR010000496.1:0-2713 GCA_038331055.1 Burkholderiales bacterium | reverse complement strand
GATGCGCTGGCGCAGGCCACGCAGGCGCTGGGTGCGCAGGCGCAGGCTGCGCGAGAGGCCCAGGACGCCGCCTTGCGCCGATTCGCCGAAGCGCAAGGCGAGGCGCTGCGGCACCTGTCCGAGGCCAACGAGCGGCGTCTGCTCGAGGTGCGCCAGACGGTCGAGGGCCGTCTGGCCGCGCTGCAGGAAGGCAACGAGAAGAAGCTCGAGCAGATGCGCGCGACGGTCGACGAGAAGCTGCACGCCACGCTGGAACAGCGCCTGGGCGAGAGCTTCAAGCAGGTGGCCGAGCGGCTGGAGCAGGTGCACAAGGGCCTGGGCGACATGCAGTCGCTGGCGCGCGATGTCGGCTCGCTCAACCGGGTGCTGACCAACGTGAAGACGCGCGGCGTGTTCGGCGAGGTGCAGCTGGCCGGCCTGCTGGCGCAGGTCTTCACGCCCGAGCAGTACGCCACCAACGTGGCCACCGTGCCCGGCAGCAACGAGCGCGTCGAATTCGCGCTGCGCCTGCCCGGCCGTCACGACGACGGGCAGCCGCTGTGGCTGCCGCTGGATGCCAAGTTCCCGCGCGAGGACTACGAGCGCCTGCTCGATGCACAGGACCGTGCCGACCCCGCTGCGGCCGATCTGGCGGCGCGCGCGCTCGAGCAGCAGCTGCGCAAGGAGGCCAAGACCATCCGCGACAAGTACCTCGCGCCGCCGCACACCACCGACTTCGCGATCCTGTTCCTGCCCACCGAAGGCCTGTACGCCGAGGCGCTGCGCCGTCCGGGCCTGGCGGAGACATTGCAGCGTGAGCACAAGGTGATGCTGGCCGGCCCGACGACGCTGCTGGCGCTGCTGTCGAGCCTGCAGATGGGCTTTCGCACGCTGGCCCTCGAGAAGCGCTCGGCCGAGGTGTGGGAAGTGCTGGGCGCGGTGAAGACCGAATTCGGCAAGTTCGGCGACGTGCTGGCCAGGACGAAAAAGAAGCTCGATGAGGCCAGCGGCACCATCGGCGCGGCCGAGGTTCGCTCGCGCGCGATGGCGCGCCATCTGCGCGCGGTCGAGGCGCTGCCCGACGCACGCGCCCAGGCCCTGCTGCCGGGCGCGCTCGATCCCGCTGTGGCCGGCGACGCCGAAGACGCCGAAGACGCCGAAGGAGGCGACGACGAACGCGGCGCCGACTGAATCGCCGACCGAACCGCCAAGCGAACAGCCAAGCGAACCGCCAAGCGAAGCGAGTTCGCGTGGCCTGCTGGTCGCGCTGGTGGTCGGCCAGCTCGGCCTGCACGCGGTGATGGCCGGGCTGCGGCTGGCCGCCCCGTTGCAGGCGCTGCGTGAAGGCGCCGGCGCCTGGACCGTGGGCGTTCTGCTGGCGCTGTTCGCGGCCGCGCCCGTGCTGTTGGCGCTGCACGCCGGGCGCATGGCTGATCGCCACGGCTACCCCCGGCCGGTCTACCTGGCCGCGGCCGTTACCGCCGGCGGCGCGCTGCTGGCGGTGGTCTCCACCGCCGTCGGCGGCTGGGCTCATTACGCGCTGCTGTTTGCCGCTGCCGCTGCCACCGGCGCCGGCGCCAACCTGGGCATGCTGACCATTCAGCGCACCGGCGGTCTGGTCGCACGCGATGCCACCGACCGCATGCGCATCTTCAGCTGGCTGGCCATCGCGCCGTCCTTCGGCAACGTCATCGGCCCGGTGGCGGTGGGCCTGGTGATCGACGCCGCCGGCTTTCCTGCGGCTTACATGTTGCTGCTGATGATGCCGCTGGCCACCGTGCTGACGGCGCGGCGCGTGCCGCGTCAGCCGACCTTGCCGGTGGTCGAGCCGCCGCCCGGACGCCGCGCATGGGATCTGCTGGCGGCACCGGGCATGAAACGCCTGCTGTTCGTGAACTGGTTGTTCTCGAGCTGCTGGGACGTGCACACCTTCGCCGTGCCGATCCTCGGCCATCAGCGGGGCTTCAGCGCCAGCACCATCGGCCTGGTGCTGGGTGCTTTCACGCTCAGCGTCACCGTGGTGCGGCTGCTGCTGCCGCTGGTGGCACACCGGCTGCGCGAGGTGCCGGTGATTCACGCGGCGATGCTCGGCACGGCGTTGGTCTTTGCGCTCTACCCGCTGGCCGCGACCCCGCTGCTGATGGCCGGTTGCGCCGGGCTGCTGGGCCTGACGCTGGGGCCGGTGCAGCCGATGGTGATGTCGATGCTGCACCGGCTGACGCCCGATGGCCGCCACGGCGAGGCGCTGGCCTTCCGCTCGATGGCCATCAATGCGTCGAGCACGGTGATGCCGCTGCTCTTCGGTGTCTTCGGCACCGCGATGGGCGCGGCGGGCATGTTCTGGGTGGTCGGTGGCGCCATCGGCGCCGGGTCGTGGGCGGCGCGCCGGCTGGGCAGCGTCAGAACCTGAATCAGAACCTGAGTTAGAACCTGATCGCGTTGGGCGCCGGGTCGATCGGCAGCGGGCTAACCCCTGGGGCCGGTGCGGGCGCCGCGGCCTCGGTGGGCCGCGGCGGCGGCGCCCGCTGCACCAGCGGCGCGGGCACCGCAGCAGGCCAGCCACGCGGCAGCCGCGAGCTGCCCGGGTAGCCGGCGGCGTCCAGATATCTCGCCCAGTCGCTCTGCGCCAGCCCGCGCAGCGCCTGGCTGCCGATGGTCAGCACCGGGATCGTGCGGGCGCCTGACAGCCGCTCGAGCGCGGCAGCGTCGTCGTCGCTGCTCACCGTACGCTCGG
>JBBQOR010000495.1:0-2713 GCA_038331055.1 Burkholderiales bacterium | reverse complement strand
GCTCGACCACCGCGCGCCCGCCCACCAGCAACGCGCGAAGCCGTGTGCGCCCGCCGCTGGCCACCGGCGCGATGCCCGGGTCGTGCAGGCCGAAGTGGCGCGGCTCGTCGAGCGCGTAGACGGCCAGGTCAGCCGCCTGGCCGACGGCCAGCGTGCCGATGCCGCCGGCGCCATCCAGCCCCAGCTCGCGCGCACCGCCGGCGCTGCCGATGTGCACCACGTCCTCGACGCTGATGGCGCCCGCGTGGCCGCCGGGCTGGCCCGCCGACAACACGCCGGCGCGCGGGTCGGCGCGCTGCAGCAGCCAGCAGGCATGGGCTTCGCTCAGCATGTCGGCGGCCTCGTTCGACGCCGCGCCGTCCACCGCCAGCCCCACCGGCACGCCGGCATCCAGCATGCGCGCCACGCGCGCGATGCCCGAGCCCAGCCGGGCGTTGCTCTGCGGGCAGTGCGCGACGCCGGTGCCGGTGCTGGCGCACAGCGCGATCTCGTCGTCGTCCAGGTGCACCATGTGGGCGAACCAGACATCCGGGCCGACCCACTCGTGCGCCTGCACGAACTGCATCGGCGTGCAGCCATGCACCTCACGCGCCCAGCGCACGTAGTCATGCGTCTCCGACAGATGGCTGTGCAGCCGGATGCCCAGGCGCCGCGCCTCGCGCGCCATCAGCAGCAGCTCCTCGGGGCGGCAGCTCCAGTTGGGCGTGGTGATGGCGCTCACCACACGCCGCATCGGCCGCGGCCCGGGCTGGTGAAAACGCTGCACGTCGTGCTCGACCGCGGCCAGAAACTGCTCCAGCGTCACCGGCGCCACCTGCGGCGGTGCCTGGGTGTCGGTGAACGGGCGCGTCATCGTCTGCCCGCCGCGGCACAGCACCAGCCGAAGGCCCAGCTGCGCGGCCTCGTCGAACACGGCCGCCGACGCGTCATAGGGCATGTCGGGATAAAAGTGGTACTGGTGGTCGGCCACCGTGGTACAGCCCGACAGCATCAGCTCCACCAGCCCGATGCGCGCGGCCACGCGCAGCGCTTGCTCGTGGTCGAAGTAGCGCCGATACGGCACCGGAACCGCCGCCAGCCAGCCCGTCAGCGGCAACGCGATACCGGCAGGCACGCCCTTGAGCAGGCTCTGAAACAGGTGATGGTGCGTGTTGATCCAGCCGGGGTAGATCACGCAGCCGGTGGCGTCGATGACACGCTCGCCGTCCTCGGGCGCCAGCGTGCCGATGGCGGTGATGACGCCGTCGCGGATGCGCAGGTCGGTGCCGGCGGCCGAGCGCATGGCGGCGCCGCGCTGGCCGGTCCACAGCTGAAGCGCGCCGCGCACCAGGGTGGGCACAGACGCCGGACTTTCAATCATTCGGTGCAGTCATGCACTTCAGTCATTCGATTGTTCGCTCTCGTGCCAGCTGCCGAGCGCCCACTTGGACAGCACCGCCATCAGCGCGAACAGCAGCACGCCGGTGACCGTGATCAGCACCAGCGCGGCGAACATGCGCGGGATGTTCAGCTGGTATCCCGCCTGCAGGATCTGATAGGCCAGACCGGTGCCGGTGCCGCCGGTGCCGGCGACGAACTCGGCCACCACCGCACCGATCAGCGCCAGGCCACTGGAGATGCGCAGACCACCGAAGAAGTACGGCAGCGCCGACGGGATGCGCAAGCGCACCAGCGTCTGCAGGCGGCTGGCGCGGTTCATCCTGAAGTAGGCCTGCAGCCCGGGGTTGATGCTGCGCAGCCCGAGCGTGGTGTTGGCGATGATCGGGAACAGCGCCACCAGCGTGGCGCAGATCACCAGCGAGGCGGTCGGGTTCTTCACCCAGATGATGATGAGCGGCGCGATGGCCACCACCGGCGTCACCTGCAGCAGCACCGCGTAGGGGAAGAAGGCCGTCTCGACGGCCCGGCTCTGCACGAAGGCAAAGGCCACCAGCACGCCCAGCACGGTGGCGGTGACGAAGGCAAACAGCGTGATCTTCAGCGTGGTGTACAGCGCGCCGAAGAGCAGCGGCGCATCGGACACCAGTACCTGGGCCACGCGCAAAGGCGACGGCACGAGAAAGACCGGGACCTTGAAGTACACGACAAGCCCCTGCCACAGCCCGAGCAGCACGATCGCCACCAGCGCCGGGTAGAAGACGCGCTGCACTTCCGGGCGCGCGAGCAGCGGCACCGAAGCCGGCGCGCTGCTGACGGGCTTGGATGGGGCGGGCAGGACGCTGCTCATGCCAGCGCCCCCTCGACATCACTGCCGCTGGCGCGCAGCAGGCAATCCTGAAGCTGCTTGGCATAGTGGCTGAAGGCGGTGGAGACGCGGAAATCGGCCGTGCGCGGATAGGGCTCGTCGATCGCCACCTGCTCGACGATGCGCCCCGGCCGCGCGGCCATCACGACCACGCGGTTGGACAGGTAGACCGCCTCGTGGATCGAGTGGGTGACGAAGATCACCGTCAGCTTCTTGCCCTGCCACAGCTGCAGCAGGTCGCTGTCCAGCCGGTTGCGCGTGATCTCGTCGAGCGCACCGAAGGGCTCGTCCATCAGCAGCAGCGTCGGCTGGGTGACCAGGCCGCGGGCGATCGACACGCGCATCTGCATGCCGCCCGAGAGTTCACGCGGCAGGTTGTCGGCAAACTTCGCCAAGCCCACCATCGCCAGCGCATCGCGCACGCGCGCATCGGCCTCGGCCCTCGGCACGCCGGCCAGGTCCAGCGGC
>JBBQOR010000494.1:0-2718 GCA_038331055.1 Burkholderiales bacterium | reverse complement strand
GGCCATACCGGTTTCGTCGAGACGGTGGACGGCGGCTTGCTGACCACCGTGGAGGGCAACACCGACGCCAGCAAGACGCGCGAGGGCGGTGGCGTCTACCGGCTGACGCGCAAGATCGCCGACATCAACAAGGGCTTCATCGACTACGGCATCGCCGAGCGGGTGCGCGCGATGCGCGGGCCGGTGCGGGCGGCGAAGTCCGCAAAGCCGGCCGCAGAGAGCGCCGTGAAGAAAGCGCCGAAGAAAGCGGCTGCGCGCAAGGCCGCCAAGGGCTGAGGCCGGCCCGTCGAGTCAGCCCGGCCGGCGAAAGCCCGCCTCGATCCAGGCTGCGGCGCTGCGACTGTTGAGCTTGAAGTCCGCCGCCACGCGCACCTGTGCCAATGGCTGACCGTCGGCGTCGGCCGCCGCCAGCAGCGCGTGCGCGTCGTCCTCGTCGGGCACGACTTCCAGCGTGACTTCGATGCGGCCGGCGTCGGCCTCGACGTACACGCTCTTGCGGTGCAGCGCGGCCATCGACTGCTCGTGCCGTCTCACCACCTCGTGCGCCGTCTTCACCAGCGTGTTGAAGGCGTTGGTGTCTAGCGGCTTGGGATTCTTCTTGTCGCGGCCCATGGTCCACGGGCCGATCAGGGCGGGCTCGGGCTCGCCGTGCTTGATCATCTCCACGGCCCAGCCTTCGTCGTCGTTGTTCTTGACCACGCGCGCGGTCCAGCCGTGGTCGCGCCACAGGCGGGGTTGATGGATGGCGCTGCTGGCGTCGTCTTCGGCTTCGGTCTGTGCAGGAGTCATGGCGGGCATTTTGCCGGCCATTGCCTGGACCGCCCGCTAGTCGCCCGCTCAACCACCATGCGCCCAGCGCAGCGCCACCAGCCAGCGGCGTGGGGCGGCGGGTTCGAACCAGCGCTGGTTCCCCTCGTTGACGATGACGCTGCCCACCACGCGGCGGTCGGCCAGGTTGTCCACGCGCAGCAGCAGACTCAGGGGTGTCTCTCCCCCGTGCAGCCGCTGCTGCAGGCGCAGTGCCAGCAGCCCGTGACCGGCCGCGAAGTCGCGGTTCAGGTCATCCACCGCGACGCGGCCCTGGCCGCGGGCTTCCAGCGCCCACTGCGTATGCGGCGCGGCGGCGTAGACCACCTCGACGAAGGCGTTGCGTGGCTGGGTGCCGGCGATGCGCAGGCCGGGCGCGGCCGCCAGCGTGGGCGCACTGCACGGCGTGCCGGCGCAGGCGAGAAAGCCGTCCAGCGTGCGCGCATTCAGCGTGCTCAGCGTGACCTGGCCCTGCCAGCGCGGCGCGCCCCAGGCGCGGCCCTGCCAGCGAAGATCGAGTTCGGCGCCGCGGCGCTGCGTGCGGCCGACGTTGGCGAAGGTGGCGCGCCCGCCGGCGTTGCTCTGCACCGCAATCTCTTCCAGCGTGCGCGAATCGAACAGCGCCAGATCGGCGGCCAGCGCGCCGCCCGCCGGCCGCCACTTGGCGCCGAGTTCCCATTGCGTGCTGCGCTGCGGTTTCAGGGACGTATTGAAGCCCGGCCGGCCGTCGCCGCGGTAGGCCAGTTCAGCCAGCGCCGGCGTCTCGAAACCCCGGCCGTGGCTGAGGTAGAGGGCCAGCGCCGCGGCCGGCTGCCAACGCAGCGCGGCCACCGGGGTGCTGAAGGCGAAGTCCAGCCGCCCCGAGTCGTCGCCGTTGACGAGATAGTCGTCGCGCGAATCGAACACCAGCCTGCCCTGGCGCAGGCCGGCGCTGGCAATCCAACCCGGCGCCAGATCGATCTCGCCCTGCAGGTAACGGTCGCGGCCGCGGGCGCGGTTGTGCTCGTCGCGGCGCAGCGCGCCCGTCACACCCAGCACCTGCACCGGCGGGCTGCCGCTGAAGTTCTCGAAACCGCGCCTCGCCTCGCCCTGCTGCTCGGCGGCCAGCCCGGCGTCGAGCCGCCAGCCTTCTCCGGCCCAGGCCAGACGCAGGTCGGTGCCGCTGTAGTCGCGATCGAAGTCGATCACGCCCCCGGGCTGGCGCGGGTTGGCCTGCGTGGCCACGGGGATGGACTGCCACTGCGTCACGCTGCGCTGGCCGCGCCAGGCGGCCAGTTGCGCGCTGCGCAGCGTTCCCGCGTCATTGAAGCGGTGTTGCCAGCTCAGTCCCGCCTGCGTCTGCGCGGCCTGCTTGCGGGTGTCGAACTGCAGCGCCTGCGGCGTGGTCTGCCCGGGGTCGGCCTGCCACTGCGCGCGGCTCAGGCCCAGCGGGTCTTGCGCCGGTTGCACGATGTGGTTGAGCACCACGATCACGCGGTCCTGCGCGCCGGCCCAGCCCAGCCGCAGGTTGCCCAGTTCGCGCGAAGCCGCGCTGTGCTCTCGCGCACCGTCGGTCTGGAAGCGGCTGGCACTGGCCGCCAGGCTGAAGCCCTCGCCCAGCGGCGCTGCGATGCCCACCCGCCAATGCGCCAACCGATGGCTGCCGGCATCCACGTCCAGCGTGGCCCGCGTGGCCGTGGGCGCGGCGCTGACGAGTGCAATCACTCCGCCCGAACTGGCGCCGTACAGCGCGCTGAAGGGCCCGCGCAAGACCTCCACGCGGGTGGCGCCTGCAAGATCGAAATGGGTCACCTGGCCCTGACCGTCGGGGCCGCTGGCCGGGATGCCGTCGGCGTAGAGCCGCAGCCCGCGCACGCCGAAGCTGCTGCGCGCACCGAAGCCGCGTGAGCTGATCTGCAGGTCCTGCGCGTA
>JBBQOR010000493.1:0-2734 GCA_038331055.1 Burkholderiales bacterium | reverse complement strand
CGGGTCTTCGCCCGCCGGGCCGACGCGCAGCGCGCGGTAACGCGCCGCCATGCGCTCGACCACCTCGTCGAACACCGCGCGCTGCACCAGGATGCGCGATGCGGCCGAGCAGGTCTGGCCCGCGTTCTGGATGCCCGCGTTGACGAGGAAGGGCAGCGCCGCGTCGAGGTCGGCGTCGGCGAAGACGATCTGCGGGCTCTTGCCGCCCAGCTCCAGCGTCACCGGCACCGTGTGGCGCGCGGCGGCCACCTGGATCAGCCGGCCGGTGGCCACCGAGCCGGTGAAGCTCAGGTGCTGCACGCCGGCATGCCCGGCCAGCGCCGCGCCGGCCTCGGCGCCCAGGCCGGGCACCACGTTCAGCGCGCCGGCCGGCAGGCCGGCCTCTTGCGCTATGCGGGCGAAGGCCAGCGCCGTCAGGCAGGCCTCTTCGGCCGGCTTGAGCACGCAGGCATTGCCCATCGCCAGCGCCGCGCCGACGCTGCGCCCGATGATCTGCATCGGGTAGTTCCAGGGCACGATGTGGCCGGTCACGCCATGCGGCTCGCGCAGCGTGAAGGCGGTGTAGCCGTTGGCAAAGGGGATCGTCTGGCCGTGCACCTTGTCGGCGGCGCCGCCGTAGAACTCGAGGTAGCGCGCCAGCGCCACCGCGTCGGCGCGGCCCTGCTTCAGCGGCTTGCCGACGTCCAGCGCCTCCAGTCGCGCCAGCTCGTCGGCCTGCGCCAGCACGCGGGCGCTCATCTGCAGCAGCAGCCGGCCGCGCTCGGTGGCGCTCAGGCGGCCCCAGTCGCCGTCCAGCGCAGCCTGGGCTGCGGCCACGGCGGCATCGATGTCGGCCGCGCCGCCGCGCGCGATCTCGGCCAGCGGCGTGCCGTCGGACGGGTTGATCAGCGGCAGCGTCTCGCCGCTGGCGCACGCCACCCAGCGCCCGCCGATCAGGCATTGCGTGCTGTCGAATCCGATGCCTTCCATGTGTTGACTCCGTTGGGCCTCTGCGGGCCTCGGGCATCATAGGACGCGATGCTGCTGTTCCTTCTCAAGCGACTGGCCACCCTGGCCGCCACATTGGCGGTGGCCTCGCTGATCGTCTTTGCGGTGCTCGAACTGCTTCCGGGCAACGCCGCGCAGCTGATCCTGGGCGACACCGCGACGCCCGAGTCGCTGGCCGCGCTGGAGAAGAAGCTCGGCCTGGACCGTCCCGCGGCCGAGCGTTATGCGCAGTGGGCCGGCGGCCTGCTGCAGGGGCGCACCGCGCAGAGCGTTTCGTACAACGAAGCCACCGCCACGCTGATCGCCCAGCGGCTGCAGGTCACGCTGCCGCTGGCGGCGATGGCCATGCTGCTGACGGTGGTGCTGGCGCTCACGCTGGGCGTCTACGCGGCAGCCCGCCACAACCGGCTGGCCGACGTGGGCGTGATGGCGGCCAGCCAGATCGGTATCGCGATCCCCAACTTCTGGTTTGCCATCCTGCTCATCCTGCTCTTTGCGGTGAACCTGCAGTGGGTCAGTGCCGGGGGCTTTCCCGGCTGGACCGGGGACGACGGCGGCGGCCTGTGGGAAGGCGTCAAGGCGCTGATCCTGCCGGCCGTGGCGCTGGCCGTGGTGCAGGCGGCCATCCTGGCGCGCGTGACGCGTTCGGCCGTGCTCGAGGTGATGCGTGAGGACTTCGTGCGCACCGCGCGCGCCAAGGGCCTGACGCGCGGGCAGGCGCTGCGCCGCCACGTGCTGCGCAACGCGATGATCCCGGTGCTGACGGTGGCCGGGCTGCAGTTCGCCAACCTGATCACCGGCACCATCGTGGTCGAGAACGTCTTCGTGCTGCCGGGCCTCGGGCGGCTGATCTTCCAGGCCATCGCCAACCGCGATCTGGTGGTGGTGCGCGACGTGGTGATGCTGCTGGCGGCGCTGGTGGTGCTGGTCAACGTCGTCGTCGACGTGCTGTATGCGGTGGTCGACCCGCGGCTGCGAAGGCATGACGCATGAAGGCCGGCGCATGAAGGCCGACACATGAGCACGAGCTTCGTTCAGCGCGCGCTGCGCCACAAGAGCTTCGTCGCCGGCGGCGTGCTGTGTGCGCTGCTGCTGGGCATGGCGCTGCTATCGCTGGTGTGGACACCCTGGCCGACGGCCGAGATCGACATTCCGAAGAAGCTGCAGCCGCCGTCGGCGCAGCACTGGCTGGGCACCGACAGCCTGGGCCGCGACATCGCTTCGCTGCTGCTGGTCGGCAGCCAGAACAGCATCGTCGTCGGCGTCATCGCGGTCGGCATCGGCATGGGCTTCGGTGTGGCGCTGGGCTGCCTGGCGGCAGCGCGCCGCGGCTGGGTCGAGGAAGTGGTGATGCGCGCCAGCGACTTCACCTTCGCCTTCCCGGCGCTGCTGCTGGCGATCATGCTCACCGCCATCTACGGGCCGGGGCTGGTGATGAGCATCGTGGCCATCGGCATCTTCAACATCCCGGTCTTTGCGCGCATCACACGCGGCTCGGCCAACGTGGTGTGGGCGCGTGAGTACGTGCTGGCCGCCCGCGCCGCCGGCAAGGGCGCGCTGCAGATCACCGTCGACCACGTGCTGCCCAACATCGCCAACCTGCTCATCGTGCAGGCCACCATCAGCTTCGCCACCGCCATCCTGGCCGAGGCGGCCCTGAGCTACCTGGGCCTGGGCACGCAACCGCCGCAGCCGAGCTGGGGCCGCATGCTCAACGAGGCGCAGAGCCTGATGTTTCAGGCGCCGC
>JBBQOR010000492.1:0-2738 GCA_038331055.1 Burkholderiales bacterium | reverse complement strand
CTGTTTCATCACGAAGCGCGCTTCATCGTTGAGCGCCAGCCAGGCCTCGCCGTCCAGGCTGCCGTCGGCGCGCTGCGGCAGGGCGCGCTGCAGCGCCTGCTTGTACTCGGCCGGGTCGACGCCGAACACCGCGGCCGCCTGGGTGTCGTCCAGCCCCACCACCACCCGCAGCAACAGCACCGCGCGGGTGCCGAAGTCCAGCCTCGCCAGCGAGGCGAAGTCGCCATGCCAGTACGGCGCCAGGGGTTCGGCGTTGAGGGCGGGGCTCTGCAGCAGGGTGGTCCAGAACAGCAGCGGCCACTCGTCGGGCGCGGTGCCGTGCGCCGTTTCGCTGAAGGTCTCGATCGCCGAGGCCAGGGCGCGGTCGCCATGTTCGGCGTCGCCGCATTGCAATTCGGCCAGCAGGGCCGCCCGCCGCTCCACCCCGCGCAGGAAGCTGACGACCGCCCCGGAAGAGGCGGCAGCGGTATCGAGCGTGTGGTGGGAGGACATATCGGGCGACAGATCAAGT
Source organism: Burkholderiales bacterium (assembly GCA_038331055.1). Lineage (GTDB taxonomy): Bacteria > Pseudomonadota > Gammaproteobacteria > Burkholderiales > Burkholderiaceae_C > Rubrivivax. Next base: position 2,227 of record JBBQOR010000492.1, on the reverse strand, counting down.
ACTTGACGGAGGCGTCGCATGATGCCTCCCACGCCCGATTTGCGACTTGACAACCATCACGAAACCGGCTCCCCAAGGCCCCATCAGGGTTGCAGGCCGATCGACGGCCCGATCCGGTTGTGCACAGCGGTCATCGACGTGCAACAAATTCGGCTTTGCCGGTCGCGCGCGCCGCGGATGCGCGATGTTTCACGGACAAGCGATTGATTTCAATGGGATTTCATGGGGTGGCGTTTTTTTAGCCATACATTGCGGAACCCCTGCATTTAGCGCACAAAACTCTTCGCGCATCGAGTCATGCACAAACTTATCCACAGCTTGTGTGGATAATGCCGAATTCCCTTTGCGATCCGCCACTTGCGGCTCATTCGTGTGACGACCGGCAGCAATGCGGTGCAAGTGAGGGTCGAAGCCGCTGCGCCGGGACTCGGTAGACTACCGGCCATGTCCGCCGCCATGTCCGTCGCTGATCCCGTCCTCCGCGTCGCCCTGCCGGTGCCGCTGCCGCGCCTGTTCGACTACCTGCCGCCGGGTGATCGCTCAAGCGATGGCCCAGGCGATGGCCCGGCCGAGGTGGGCTGCCGCGTGCGCGTGCCTTTCGGCAGCCGCAGCGTGGTCGGGGTGGTCGTCGGTGTGGGGCCGCCCGAGCCGGGTGTCGCCGAGCTGCGCCAGGCCGAAGCGGTACTGGACCCGCAGCCGCTGCTGCAGGGCGAACTGCTGGACTCGCTGCGCTGGCTGGCGCGCTACAGCCACGCCCCGCTGGGCGAGGTGCTGGCCACCGCGCTGCCCAGCGCCCTGCGTCGCGGCGAACCGCTGCCCGACACCCACGCCTGGGCGTGGCGGCTGACCGAAGCCGGCGCCACCGGCTTGGCCCGCCTGCGCGGCCGCCCGCGGCAACTGGCCGACCTGTTGAATGCGGTGCTGCTGAATGCGGTGCAGCGGCAGGCACTGGATGAAGACCAGCTCGATACCACGCTGGACGACTGGCGCAGCGCCGCCCGCGCCTTGCTGAAGCGCGGCCTGGCCGAACGCGTGGCGGTGCCGGCCTCGCAGTGCGCGCCCATGCCGCAGCCCGGTCCGGTGCTCAATGACGAACAGGTCGCGGCGCTGGAGGCCCTGCGCGCCCGTCCGGGCTTCGCCGCCTGGCTGCTCGACGGCGTCACCGGCAGCGGCAAGACCGAGGTGTATCTCAACGCCATCGCCGATTGCCTCGCGCGCGGCCGCCAGGCGCTGGTGCTGGTGCCGGAGATCGGCCTCACCCCGCAGGCCCTGGCGCGGTTTCGCCAGCGGCTCGGCGTGCCGGTCCACGCCCTGCACTCCGGTCTGGGCGATCCCGAACGCGCCCGGGTCTGGGCGGCCGCGTGGCGCGGCGAGGCGCGGGTGATCGTCGGCACGCGGTCCGCCGTGTTCACGCCGCTGCCTCAGGCCGGGCTGATCGTGATCGACGAGGAACACGACGGCAGCTACAAGCAGCAGGACGGCATCCGCTACCACGCCCGCGATTTCGCGCTGGTGCGCGGCAAGGCGCTGGACGTGCCGGTGCTGCTGGGCAGCGCCACGCCGTCGCTGGAGACCCTGCACAACGCCCAGGCCGGCCGCTACGCCCACCTGCGCCTGCGCAAGCGCGCCGGCGACGCCCAGCCGCCCGTGGTGCGGGTGCTGGACGTGCGCAAGCGTCCGCTCGACGCCGGCCTGTCGCCGGAGCTGCTGCACGCGATGCGCGCCGCGCTGGATGCCGGCGGCCAGGTGCTGGTGTTCAAGAACCGTCGCGGCTACGCGCCGGTGCTGCTGTGCCACGACTGCGGCTGGAGCGCGCAGTGCAAACGCTGCAGCACGCCGCTGCGCAGCACGCCGATGACCGTCCACGGCGGCGGCCGGCGCCTGCAGTGCCACCACTGCGGCGCGCGACAAACGCCGCCGCCGGCCTGCCCCGACTGCGCCAGCCTCGCGCTGCAGCCGCAGGGCGTGGGCACCGAAAGGCTGGAGGAACTGCTCGCGGAGAAATTCGCGGATGTGCCTGTGCTGCGCATCGACAGCGCCAGCACCCGGCGCAAGGACGCGCTGGAGAAACTGTTCGTCGAATTCGGGTAGCGTCCCGGCATCCTCGTCGGCACCCAGATGCTGGCCAAGGGCCACGATCTACCGAACCTCACCCTGGTTGCGGTGGTCGGCATCGACGAAGGCCTGTTCTCCGCCGATTTCCGCGCCGGCGAGAAACTCGCGCAGC
>JBBQOR010000491.1:0-2739 GCA_038331055.1 Burkholderiales bacterium | reverse complement strand
CGGCGGCCGCTTGATAGCCGGTGGTCATCGGGCCGCTCCGCTGGCGATGAGCTGATCGATCTGGTCGGCGTCGTAGCCGGCCTCGGCCAGCAGCTCACGCGTGTGCTGGCCCTGCGCGGGGGCCGGGCGCGGGGGCGCAGGCACGCTGCGGCCAAAGCGCGGCACCGGCCCAGGCTGCACGACACCGTCGACTTCCACATAGGTGCCGCGTGCGCGGGCGTGGGCGTGCTGCGGCGCCTCGGCGAGAGACAGCACCGGCGCGAAGCAGGCGTCTGTGCCTTCGAGCAGCGCGCACCACGCGTCGCGCGTCTTGCCGCGCAGCGTGGCCGCCAGCGCGGCGCGCATCTCGGGCCACAGGCGGCGGTCGTACTGGCGGGCCACGAAGCGCGCATCCAACTCGATCAGGCGGGCCAGTTCGGCAAAGAACCTGGGCTCCAGCGCCGCAATCGATACATGGCCGCCGTCGGCGGTCTCGTAGGTGTCGTAGAAGGGCGCGCCGCCGTCGAGCAGGTTGTGGCCGCGCGGCTCATTGAAGGACCCCGCCGCGTGCAGGCCGTTGAAGATCGACATCAGCGAGGCCGCGCCGTCGACCATCGCCGCATCGACCACCTGCCCGCGCCCCGAACGCTGGCGCTCATGCAGCGCGGCCAGCACGCCGAAGGCCAGATACAGCGCGCCGCCGCCGTAGTCGCCCACCAGGTTCAGCGGCGGCACCGGCTTGGCGCCCTGCTCGGCCGGCGCACCGATGCTGTGCAGCGCGCCGCTCAGCGCGATGTAGTTCAGGTCGTGCCCGGCCGCGTGCGCCAGCGGCCCCTGCTGGCCGAAGCCGGTCATGCGACCGTAGACCAGCGCCGGGTTGCGCTGCAGACACTCGTCCGGGCCGAGGCCCAGCCGCTCGGCGACGCCGGTCCGCCAGCCCTCGATCAGCACGTCGGCGCGGTCGATCAGCCGCAGCGCGGCGGCCAGCGCGGCGGGCGACTTCAGATCCAGCGCCACCGAGCGCCGGCTGCGTGCATGCACGTCGTACGGCGGCTCCATCGCCAGGCCCAGGCCGCTGGGCTGCAGGCGGTCGATGCGCAGCACGTCGGCGCCCAGATCGGCCAGCAGCATGCCGGCCATCGGCACCGGGCCGATGGCGGCCAACTCGACGACATTCAATCCGTGCAGAGGTCCCATGCAGCGAGTGTGCCGCAGGTCGGCCGCAGCGGGCGCGTCCGGCCCGCCGCGCCCTCGCCCTTCAGCCCAGTCCGCTGAGCTTCACGAAACCCGCCACCTTGTGCCCCTTGCGCGCGCGCCGGCCGGCGACCAGGGCCAGCGCGGCGCCGCGCAGCACCTCTTCGCGCGGCTTGCCGCCGCGGCCCTGGCCGACCAGCCGGATCGTGTCGGCAAAGGTGGCCACCGCCAGCAGCGGCGCCTGCGCGTCGACATCCATCAGCGTCAGCCCGCGGCCGCCGGCCGATTGCAGCTTCAGCTCATCGAGCCCGAAGCTCAGCAGCCGGCCATCGGCCGCCAGGCAGGCCACCTGGGTGTGGCCGGGCGCCGGCACCACCGGCGCCAGCGGGCGGTCGGCCGCCTCCAGCGTCAGGAAGGCCTTGCCGCCGCGGTTGCGGCCGTGCAGGTCGGCCGCGCGTGCCAACAGCCCGTAGCCGCCGCTGCCGGCCAGCAGCAGCGTCGTGTCTGCGGCGCCCGCGAAGTAGTGCACCGGCTGCGTGCCGGCTTCCAGGTCGATCAGCGAGGTCACCGGCACGCCGTCGCCGCGCCCGCCGGGCAGCTGCGCCACCGCGACGCTGTAGGCGCGGCCGTTGCTGCCCAGCACCAGCAGCGTGTCCACGCTGCGGCAGCGGAACAGCCCGTACAGCGCGTCGCCGGCCTTGAAGGCCAGCGCGGCGGGCTCCAGCTCATGCCCCTTGAGCGCACGCACCCAGCCCTTGCTGCTGACAACCACCGTCACCGCTTCATCGACGATGCGGATCTCGGCCACCGTGCGCCGCTCTTCCTGCACCAGCGTGCGGCGCTCGTCGCCGTGAGCCTTCGCGTCGGCCTCGATCTCGCGCACGGTGGTGCGCTTGAGCACGGCAGGGCTGGCGATGATCTCCTCGAGCCGCGCCGCCTCGGCGCTCAGCTCAGCCAGCTCCTGCTCGATGCGCAAGGCCTCCAGACGGGCCAGCTGACGCAGCCGGATCTCGAGGATGTCCTCGGCCTGGCGTTCGCTCAACCTGAAGCGCTCGATCAACGCCGCCTTGGGTTCTTCGGCGCCGCGGATGATGCGGATCACCTCGTCGATGTTCAGCAGCACCAGCTGGCGGCCTTCCAGCACATGGATGCGCTCGCGGGCCCTGGCCAGCCGGTGCGCGGTGCGCCGCTGCACGGTGGTCAGGCGGAAGTCAAGCCACTCGACGAGCATCTGGCGCAGGCTCTTGGGCGTCGGCCGGCCATCGCGGCCGACCATCGTCAGGTTCAGCGGCACGCTGCCTTCCAGGCTGGTGTGCGCCAGCAGCGTGCCCACCAGCTCGGCCAGCTCCACCGTGCGGCTCTTCGGCTCGAAGACCAGGCGCACCGGCGCCTCGCGGCCCGACTCGTCACGCACCGCGTCCAGCATCGACAGCAGCGTCGCCTTGAGTTGCTGCTGCTCTTGCGTCAGCGCCTTCTTGCCGGCCTTGACCTTGGGGTTGGTGAGCTCCTCGATTTCCTCCAGCACCCGCTGCGCGCTGGCCTGCGGCGGCAGCTCGGTCACCACCA
>JBBQOR010000490.1:0-2745 GCA_038331055.1 Burkholderiales bacterium | reverse complement strand
CTGCGCCAGATCGCGCTGAACGATGTGTACGGGCGGCTGAAGGCGGTGCTCGCAGACCTGGCGGTGGCGCAGCCCGACGGCACCGCGCTGATCGCCGAGATGCCGACGCACCGTGATCTGGCGCAGCGCGTGGGCTGCACGCGGGAGATGGTGAGCCGGGTGATGAAGGCGTTGGTGGAGGGGGGGTGGCTGGCGCTCAGCGACCCGGCGCAGGCGCGGCTGGTGAAGGCGCTGCCGGCGCGCTGGTAGCTGCTTGCGTCGGTTCTGGCAGCGCGATGCCCTCGCGAACCGGCAGCCGGGCGCGGCTCAGCAGCGCCGGCAACAGCGGCATGCGCATGCGCTCGCCACGGAACAGCGGGTCAGCCACCTCGGGCGCGCCGGCCGCCACCTTTGTCGGGCGCGAAGGCCGGCCGACAGCCGCCCAGCCGATCAGGTCGCCCAGCGTCACCGGGCCGGGGCCCTTCGATGTAGCCAGCACATGATGCAGCTGGCGCGTGAACAGCGCCGCGGCGATGCTGGTGCCGCTGACGCGCACACGCGCCCCCGACAGCACGCCGCCCACCAGCAGGCCGGGCAGGTTCAGGCTGTCGTCGGCCAGCGTGACGATCTCCGGGCCGTCGAAGCGCGTGGCATCGATGCCCGGCGGCCCGCTGGCCTCAGCGCGCGTCGGCCCGGCGGCAGAGTAGGCCGACAAGGACAAGTCGTCGCGTCGCATGGCGCCCACCACCCACAGCCGGTCGGGCGTGCGCGGGCGCAGTGTGGCAATGCCGTTGAGCGTGACGCGCGGGTCGACCTGCCCGGGTTTGATGTCCAGGAAGGACGACTGCCGACCGCGGTAGCCGCGCGATTCGGGGCCGCGGCCCGGTGCGGCGTCGTCGCGCTGGATCCAGGCGTCGAAGCGGCGCGGGTGACGGCTCTTGAGTGTGACCAGCCAGACACCAGGTGGCGCTTGCAGCGTGCGTCGCGGCGCCCCGGTGTTGCCCGAGATGCGGATGAAGAAGGACGGGCGCACTCTCTGGACGGAAAGCGGCCCAGGCTCCTGCCTCGGTTGTTGCACGTCCACCCGTTGCGTCGGCGCCAGTGCCAGAAGAAGCATGCTGCCGCACGTGCCCTGGGCAACCTCGCGCGGGAAGATGGCGGCCGCTGAGACCACGTCCACGCCCGGGGCGAAGGGCGCGCCCCGCTCACGCCCAGGGCTGCTGCGGCGAAAGGCATCGCCGGGCTGCAGATTGCAGTCCTGGCTGCCGTCCGCCGGATCGTCCGGTGCACGGATGCTGACCTCTATGCCGTCCGGGTCGTCAAACCAGATCTCCATGAAAGAGTCGGTCGGGTCGTCCGGCAGCACCTTCCAGTACAGCGCAGCGATCTCGCCCGGCCAAAGCTTGCCGCTGGCGTGGGTGCGCGCGCGCTGCGTGTTGCCGGCCGGCAGCACCACATGCAGCGGTCCGGGTCGACTACGGTCGCTGCCGTTGTAGGTGTCGATCAGCTCGGCCAGCGCGCGCTCGAACATCGAGCTGCCATCGTGCGGCCCGGAGTGCGTGCCGTAACTCAGGTTGACGATCACGGGCTGCCCGGGGTTTGCAGAGTGCAAGGCCTCGTGCATGCCGTCAAGCGCATACGAGGCCAGCGACGCGCCCGAGGTGTCGAGCACGATGGAACTGGGCAACTGCACGAAACGCACCGCCTGCGCCGGCGAGGCCATGGGCAGGTTTTCGGTGCCCAGCCGGAAGTGATCGGCAGCAATCACATCCAGCACCGCTGCGCCGTGGCTCCAGCGCAGCCGCACCCTGGACGAGAGATAGTTTGCGATGGCGTACTGTAGGGTCTCATCTGGCGGCGAGCCGCCGGGCCGGCTCGACGGTGTGCCGGCCGGCGTGACAATGAGCCGCCTGCCATAACGCGGGCCTGGTTCCCAATCTTTGGGCCGGATCCACTGGTCATAACCGCTCGCGTCCTCGGGGAAAATGCCCTGGTGCCAGATGGAATGCACGCGGCTGCCGTCACGGCCGCGCAAGCGCATGCTGGCGAAGTTGCAGCGGTCGTCGATGACGCAGACCCGCACGGGCGGCTCGCCCGTTTCGCTTTGCATGAAATGCGCCTTGGGCGCGGGGCCGGGCCGGCTGAAGTCCAGAAAAAGAGCCTTCGTCACCTTGTGCGACAGCAAGCCCGCGTCGGGGCCCATGCTGGGCGGCAGCGCTTGCGCCGCCGCCGGCGCTGCGGCCCCCGCCTGCGCAATGGCCAGGAAGCCCTGGATCTGCAGCGCACTCTCCAGATCGACGCGGCGCATGACCTGCAGGCGAAGGACTTTCTGGCCGGTCGTCTGGCCGCTGACCTGCCGCACCAGGTCCCGCAAGCCTTCGGCCGTGGTGGTCCCGGTCAGGAAGCTTAGCAGTGGGTCCCGGTAGTGGTCGTGGTTCAGTTTGAGATCCGGCACGTCGCTCGGCAGCGCGCCTGGGGCGAGTTCAACCAGCAGGGTGAACACGCCCTCCGCGCCAGGCGTCTGGCTCGATAACGCGCCGGGGATTTGCGTGGCGGCGCCGGCCGTGAGGTCGGACCAGACAAGATAAGGGTCGCATCGCCGCAGCATGGCAGGCTCGTTCCATGGCACGCCCGTGGCGCCTGGGCGCGGTCTTTTCAGAGCCGAAGCCAGGTCAGCGAGCGGCTTCCAGTTCATGGTCTGCGCCGCGCGCTCAAGGGGTCTTCCCGTGCTCCGCGCGCGCCCTTCTCCAGAGCCAATTCAGGACA
>JBBQOR010000489.1:0-2751 GCA_038331055.1 Burkholderiales bacterium | reverse complement strand
GGCCGGGCTGGTGGCCAATATGGCGCGGGCACCCAAGGGCGGCGACACCGACCAGATTCGCGCAGTGGCCAGCGGCGAATGCGCGGTGGCGCTGACCAACAGCTACTACCTGGCGCGCCTGTTGCGCTCAACGGCGCCGGCTGACCGCGCGGTGATCGAGCGCATCGGTTTCGTCATGCCCAACCAGCAGGACCACGGCACGCACATGAACATCGCCGGCGGCGCGATCGCCCGCCACGCGAAGAACGCACAGGCCGCGCGACTCTTTCTGGAATACCTCGCCAGCCCGGCGGCACAGGCGTATTTCGCCGACGGCAATAACGAATGGCCGGTGGTCGCCGGCGTAAAACTCAGCAATCCGGCGCTTGCCACACTCGGCACGTTCAAGACGGAAACACTGCCGGTATCGGTCATCGGCATGAACCAGGTGCGTGTGCAGCAAATGCTCGACCGCGTCGGTTACCGCTGACCGGCGTATCGCGGACGGTATGAATTGGATACTCGCGGCGGCGCGCAGCGGCTAAACTTCAGCGTTTCCTCAAAACCCTGGAGTTATCCGATGACCCAACCCGACCTGAAGCAGTTGCTGGCGCAAAGAGCTGCCCTGGAACAGCAGATCATGGATGCCCAGCGCTCGGCCCGCGCGGCCGCCATTGCCGAGGTGCGCTCGCTGATGGCGGAACATGGCCTGACGATGGCTGACCTGGGCAGCCGCCCGGCGGCCGCACCGGCGCGCAAGGGCGGCGCCGGCAAGGTGGCGGCGAAGTACCGCGACCCCGCCACCGGCACCACCTGGTCCGGCCGCGGTCTGCAGCCGCGCTGGCTGAAGGCAGCCATGGCCGACGGCAAGTCTCTCAGCGACTTTGCGCTGTAGGTCATCCGACGCTGACGTGCACCGCGCGGGCGGCCCCCCTTGAACCCGCAGGCCGAGCGCGGCGGAAGCACCGGCGACCACACCAAGCCCGGGTTGCCTGGGCGGGGGCTGCAGCCCCCAGCAACGCAGGGCTTCAAGCCGCCCGGCAACCTGGCCACCGCGTTGGGTTGTGCAATGGCGTGCGCCCTGCTCACCGGCTTCGACCGCCTGGTGACGCCAGACGCGGTCGGCGCCCACGGCTCCGCGCTGTGGTGGCTGGCCGGTGGCGTCGCGCTGGTGGCTGTGTGGTACCGCGGCCCGGCCGGCGTGCTGGGCGTCGCAGGCGGTTTGGCGCTGGTGCTGCTGGCGCTGACGCTGATGCAAGTTGCCGGCGACGGCGGCGTGGCAAGCCCTGTCCCCCGCGCCACCATCGAAGCGGCCGGCGCGCTGCTCGCCGCGGTGGCTGTGGCGCTGCTGCTGTGGCGCTGGCCGCTGCCGGCACCGCTGTCCTCGGCGCCCGCGCTGCTGACCCTGCTGACGCTGGTGCTGCTGGTACAGGCACCGCTCACGGCCGTCGCCGGGTGGCTGGCTGCCCCTGAGGCCCGCTCGGCAGTCGGCCTGTTGCGCGCCTGGTGCTGGGTGGCGGTCGGCGCCCTCTTGTCTGCTCTGCCCATGTTGGCCGCTGCGGGTGCGACGGCGCCGGCAGGCCACCGCGCAGCGGCGCTGGCGGCCGGACTGACAGCGCTGGCCGCCATTGCCCTCACGCTGGCCTACGGCGCAGACGGATCAGCAGCCTTCGGCATCGTCGCGCTGGCACTGCTGGCGCTACAGATGAGCGCCGGCATCACGCTGTCGGCGTCGGCCCTGCTGGTCTGTGCGATGCTTTTGGCGGCCGGCACCGCGGCCGGACTGGGCCCCTGGGCCGGCGATGAAAACGCCTGGCGCCTGGCGCTGAACCTGGCGTGGATGACGCTGGCGCTGCTGCTGCTTGAACTGACGGCCAGCCAGCGGGGGCGGCGCTGGCGCCGATTCGCCACAGCGCTCGACGGCATCGGCATCGGCGTCGCCGAGTGGAGCCGCGACAGCCGCCACCCGGTGGTCACGGGCGCCTGGCAGGCGCTGGCGCCGGGCAGCGACTCAGGCGACTGGCATGCCGGGCGCTTTCTGGCCCAGGTGCACCCGGACGATCGCGAGCGCCTGCGACAGGCGCTGCAACATGCACGCGAGGGTACCGACGGCGCCGGCTTCGGCGAGCGTCAGGAAATTCGGCTGGCGCTGGACGCCGGCTGGCGCTGGGTCGAGTCCACCGTGGTCGGCGTCGATGCCGATGCCCAGGGCCGCCCGCAGCGCTTGCTGGCCACGCTGACCGACATCGGCGAGCGGCGCGAGGCGATGGAGCGCCAGCGGCTGTCTGTCGCGTTGTTCCAGCACCTGCACGAGGGCCTGCTGATCACCGACGGCGAGCTGCGTGTGCTGGACGCCAATCCGGCGTACAGCAGCATCCTGGGCGTGCCGCGTGCCGAACTGCTGGGCAGCGTGCCCTCGCTGCTGCGCGCCTCGCCGGTGGACCCGTTGGCACGTCAGCAACGCGCCGCGATGTGGGCCGCGCTGCGCGACAGCGGCCAGTGGCGCGGTGAACTGGTCGAGCGCCGGCGCAGCGGCGAACTGTGCACCTTGATGACCACGGCCTCCACGGTGCAGGGCAGCGGCGAAGACCTGCGTTACCACGTGCTGGTGATCTCCGACGTCACCGAGCAGCGGCTTCAGCGTGACCGGCTGGAACGCCAGGCCCACTTCGACGAACTCACGCGCCTGCCGAACCGCGCCCGCTTGCAGCAGTTGCTGGCCGATGCGCTGCGCGCCGCCGACCGTGACGGCTACCTGCTGACGGTCTGCTA
>JBBQOR010000488.1:0-2754 GCA_038331055.1 Burkholderiales bacterium | reverse complement strand
GATGCTGGGCTGGCCGCTGGCCGACCCCGAACCCACCACGGCGCGGCCGATGCCGTCCGATGTGCAGGTGGCGATCGAACTGATGGACCGGCTGCGCCGTGAGGAGCCGCTGGACAAGCTCGAGGCCGTGCTGTCCAAGGATGCCACGCTGGCCTTTCGCCTGCTGCGCTACCTCAACTCGCCGGCTTTCGGGCTGTCGGTCGAGATCAGCTCGCTGCGCCATGCGCTGCAGATGCTCGGCTACCAGCGGCTGGGCCGCTGGCTGGCGCTGCTGCTGGCCTCGGCCAGCAAAGAGCCGGCGATGCGCCCGCTGATGTACGCCGCGACCCGCCGCGGACTGCTTCTGGAGGCGCTCAGCAGCGATGCGGAAATGCGCGGCGAGCTGTTCATCTGCGGCATCTTCTCGCTGCTCGACCGCATGTTGCGCCAGCCCTTCGCCGAGTTGTTGAAGTCGGTGCCGGTGCCGCAGCGTGTGCAGCAGGCGCTGCAGGACGGCAGCGGGCCGTTTCAGCCCTACCTCGAGCTGGTGCGCGCGGTCGAAGGCGGCGCCGCGCTGGACCTGCGCGAGGCCGGCGAGCGGCTGATGCTGGGCGCGTCGGAGATCAACCGCGCGTTGCTCAACGCGCTGCTGGTGGCGCGCCAGCTCGACTGAGCGGCCGCCGCGATCTTCCGATCTGCCCGACCCGTGCGACCCCGCCGTGACGCCCCCGACGGCTGAATCCGCCACCCTGCCGGCCGCCAGCGCCGAGTTGCTGGCCGGTCTGCTCGATGAGGCCGATGACGCGCTGCTCGCTTTCGACGCCGCCGACCGGCTGAGCCACTGCAACCGCGCCGCGCGGCGGCTGCTGAACTGCGAACCCGGGCAGCCCGTGGCGCTGGCGCTGGCTGCACTGGGTGCCGACGCGCTGCGCTGGTGGCTCGGTGCGCGTCGCGGGCCGCGGGCGCCTCTGGTCACGCTGTCGCTGCCCGGCGGCCGCGCCGTGCGGCTGGTGCTGCGCGCGGCAGCCGGCGCCGCGCTGCTGCGCGTGCAGCCGATCGATGCCGCGCAGGCGATGCGCCGTGAGCCCGCCGCGCCACAGACCAGTGCCGAAGATATCGCCTCGTGCTTCGATCAGGCCCCGGCCGGCTTGCTGGTCTTCGACGACGAAGGCCGGGTGTTGCGGCGCAATGCGGCTTTCGATCTGCTGGTCGGCCCGCTGCCGCCGCGGTTGGCGCAGGCTGATCCTGCCCTGCAGGGGCTGCTCGGCTGGGTGGACGGCGCGCCGCACGACGAGCTGCGGCCCGGGGCGCCGCCGCTGGAAGGGCATCTGGTGCGTGCACCCGGCGCCGCCGGCCCGCGCCAGCTGGGGGCGCGGCTGTCGGCACTGCTCACCGCGCAAGGCCAGCGGCGCATCGTCGCCGTGGTCGAGGACCGCAGTGCCGAAGCCGAGCGCGACATCGCGCAGCATGAAATCGGCGCGCTGATGGATGCCGCGGGCATCGGCGTGGCCACGCTGGACCGCGAACTCGGCTGGCTGCAGCCGGCGGCGCGCGCGCCGGGCGCCGAAGCCGCGCGTGGCGGGGGGCTGCAGGGCATCGGGCGCGAGCTGGTCGAGCCCGGCTCGTTGCCCGAGTACGAACGGCTGCAGCGCGCGCTCAAACAAGGCGAGCGCGCCGAGGCCCGCTACGCTGTGCGCCACCCGCAACTGGGCCAGCGCTGGCTGCTGACCCGCGTCGAGCCGGCGGCACTGGCGGGCGGGCGCAGCGCCACCTCGGTGGTGACGCTGGACGTGACCGACCGCGAGCGCACGCAGCGCCACAACGAGCAGCTGCTGCGTGAGCTGAGCGCGATCCTGGAGGGCTCGCCGGTGGGCATCGCGTCTTTGCGCGCCGGCCGGCTGGTGCGCTGCAATGCGCACTTCGAGCGCTTGCTCGGCCGTGCCGGCGGTGTCGCTCCAGGTACCGCGCTGGACGAACTGTTCGCTGCGTCAGGCCCGGCGGGCGACCTGGCCGGGCGCATCTTCGATGCGCTGGACGAAGGGCGGCCGTTCGAGGCCGAGCTGGCCTGGCCGCAGCCTGGCCGCGCAGATGCCTGGTATTCGCTGTCGGTGCGCGGCGCTGACGCCGCCGACGGCGCGGTCGAGGTGCCCGAGGCGGTGGCGGTGCTCACCGACATCTCCAGGCTGAAGTCGCAGCAGCGTGACCTGGAGGCGCTGCTGCTCGAGCGCGAGCTGATGTTCAGCCTGTCCGAGGTGGGCATCGTCTACCGCCGCGGCGGCCGCATCGAGCGGGCCAATCAGGCGATGGCCGAACTCACCGGCTGGGCCGCCGCAGAACTGGCGGCGCTGGACGAGAGCGCGCTCTACGCCAGCCCGCGCGAGTGCGTCGATTTCGAGGCCCGCATCGACGCGGCGTTGCGCGCGCAGGGTCGTTTCGCCGGCGAGCGGCGGCTGCGGCGGCGCGATGGCCGGCTGATCTGGGTGCAGGTGGCGGTGCGCCCGGTCAGCGCCGACCAGGGCCCGGCCGGCAGCATCGCCAGCTATGTCGACGTCGACGAGCGCCAGCGCGCGCGCGAGGCGTTGCAGAACCAGGCCGAGCGCACGCGGGCGATCCTCGACTCGGTGCTGGTCGGCATCGTCACCGTGCGCGACGGCGTCATCGAGTGGATGAACCGCTCGGCGCGCCGCATGTTCGGCGGCGAGCTGGCCGACTTCATCGGCGAGCCGATGGCCATCGTCGCTTCGCCCGAACCGGAGCACCCGCTGCGCCGCACCG
>JBBQOR010000487.1:0-2758 GCA_038331055.1 Burkholderiales bacterium | reverse complement strand
CCAGGCCATGCTGGCGCAGAACGGCAAGGGCATCGACAGCGCGCTGCACCAGCAGCTGGCCGCCGGCATGGCCGATCTGGAACGCAACACGCGCGACCTGCAGGAAGCGGTGATGTCGATCCGCATGATTCCGATGTCGATGGTCTTCAACCGGTTTCCGCGCATGCTGCGCGATCTCACGGCCAAGCTGGGCAAGAAGGTCGAGATGGTCACCGTGGGCGACGCGACCGAGCTGGACAAGGGCCTGGTCGAAAAGATCACCGACCCGCTGACGCACCTGGTGCGCAACAGCTGCGACCACGGCATCGAACTGCCGGCCGAGCGCACCGCCAGGGGCAAGGCCGAGCACGGCACGATCACGCTGGTCGCCAGCCATCAGGGCGGCAGCATCGTCATCGAGGTGCGCGACGACGGGCGCGGCCTGAACCGCGACAAGCTGCTGAAGAAGGCGCGCGAACGCGGCATCGACGCACCCGACACGATGAGCGACGGCGAGGTCTGGGCGCTGATCTTCGCGCCGGGCTTCTCCACCGCCGACGTGGTGACCGACGTGTCGGGCCGCGGTGTCGGCATGGACGTGGTGAAGAAGAACATCACCGCACTCAACGGTACGGTGGAGATCGACTCCGCCGAAGGCCTCGGCATGAGCGTGCGCGTGCGTCTGCCGCTGACGCTGGCCATCATGGACGGCATGAGCGTGGGTATCGCCGGCGAGTGCTACATCGTGCCGCTGGACGCCGTGCTGGAGTCGTTCCAGATCATGCCCGACACGGTCAAGTCGGTTGCCGGCAGCGGGCGCATCGTCAAGGTGCGCGACGAGTACATGCCGGTGCTCGATCTGGAAAGCGTGTTCCACGTGCCGCGCGACGAGGCGCCCACGGTCAGCCGGATCATGGTGGTGGTCGAGGCCGAGGGCGGCCGCGTCGCGCTGCTGGTCGACGAACTGCTGGGCCAGCAGCAGGTGGTGGTGAAGAACCTGGAGGCCAACTACCGCAAGGTGGACGATGTCTCGGGCGCCACCATCCTGGGCGACGGCCGCGTCGCATTGATTCTCGATGTCGGCGCGCTGGTGCGTCGCGCGCGGCACTGAGCGGGCGCCGGCCCCGCCGCCCATCGCCGCCCCAAGCCCGGCGACGCTCTGCATCAACACATCTTCTGCCTCATTCACCTCCACCAACAAGGAGTCTCCAATGCAACTCTCGATCAAGGGCAAGCTCTTCGTCGTTTTTGCTGTCATCTACGCCGTCTGTGTACTGGGTGTGGGCGGGTACGCCTACACCGCCGGCTCGAGTGCCGGCCGGGTTCAGGCGAACTACAGCACCGACCTGGAGGCGTCCAACCACCTGGCAAAGGCACAGGACAGCGTATGGGCGCTGCGCTTTGCCACTGAGCAGTTCATCGTGGCGGGCGACGCCAACCCCGAGGCCCGCGCCAAGGTGCTGGAGGCCGAGCCGAAGCACCTGAAGACGGTCACCGAGTCGCTGGCTGCGTACGGCAAGCTCGATCTCGGCAGCGAAGAGCGCACCGCCCTGACCGAGCTCGAGGGCGCCTTCAAGCAGTTCTACGAAGCCCGCGCGCCGTGGTTCAAGCTGATGAACGAGGGCAAGAACGAAGAGGCGGCCGAACTGCGTGCGCGCACCACGACGCCATTCGGCGCGGCCACCGTGAAGGCGCTGGTCAAGCAGTTCGAAGCGCAGCAGGCCGCCGGTGCACTCAGCGTGGCCGAAGCCGCCGCCACCGGGCAGAAGCTGCAGGCCGGCCTGGCGCTGCTGTTCGGGCTGCTGCTGTTGCCGCTGCCGCTGGTCTGGTGGCTGAGCCGCTCGATCACGCAGCCGCTGGACGGCGTGACCAGCGTGATGCAGTCGGTGGCGCAGGGCGACCTCTCGCGTGAGGTGCCTGAGGGCCGGGACGTCGATACCGGCCGCATGCTGGCCGCGCTGGACGCGATGCAGATCAGGCTGCGTGCGCTGGTGGGCGAGGTGCGCACGGCCGCAGTCTCGATCGAGGGCGCCTCCAGCGAGGTGGCCGCCGGCAGCACCGACCTGTCCTCACGCACCGAGCAGGCGGCCAGTTCGCTGCAGGAGACCGCCAGCGCGATGGAGCAGCTCACCAGCACCGTGGCCACGACGGCCGACTCGGCACGCACCGCCAACCAGCTCGCCACCTCGGCCAGCCAGGTGGCCGAGCGCGGCGGCACCGTGGTCTCGCAGGTGGTGGCCACCATGGACGAGATCAACGACAGCAGCCGCAAGATCGCCGACATCATCGGCGTCATCGACAGCATCGCCTTCCAGACCAACATCCTGGCGCTCAACGCCGCGGTCGAAGCGGCACGCGCCGGAGAGCAGGGCCGCGGCTTCGCGGTCGTGGCCGGCGAGGTGCGCAACCTCGCGCAGAGAAGCGCCGAGGCCGCGCGCGAAATCAAGGGCCTGATCGGCGCCAGCGTCGAGCGCGTTCAGTCGGGCTCGAGGCTGGTGCAGGACGCCGGCGCGACGATGACCGAGATCGTCGCCAGCGTGAAGCGCGTGAGCGACATCATCGGCGAGATCAGCGCCGCGGCCAGTGAGCAGAACGCCGGCATCGGCCAGGTCAACGGGGCCGTCGCCCAGCTTGACGGCATGACGCAGCAGAACGCCGCACTGGTCGAAGAGAGCGCCGCGGCGGCCAGCAGCCTGACCTCGCAGGCCGCCCAACTGGTAGCGCTGGTGGGCACTTTCCGCACCGGCGACGAGGGCACGACATCGGGCCGCGTGGCACC
>JBBQOR010000486.1:0-2770 GCA_038331055.1 Burkholderiales bacterium | reverse complement strand
CCGAGCACGATCTTGCTCGCCAGGCCCACCAGCGGCAGGCTGACCAGGGCGCTGCAGTCGGCCAGCGTGAACTGCTCTCCGGCGACATAGGGCGAGAACTTCGCCAGCTGCTTGAACGCTGCGATGTGCCTGGGCAGCCTGCGCGCCACCCGGTCGCGTGTGCCTTCGCTGATCTGGCCGCCGAAGAAGGCCTGCGCATACAGCTCGCGCGCCACCAGCTCGAGGTGCAGGTCGATGAAGGTGCACAGCTCACGCACCTTGGCCGCCGCGAAAGGGTCTGCCGGCACCAGTGGCGGCTGCGGGTAGGCGGCCTCCAGCCAGTCGACGATGACCTGGCTTTCGCACAGCCCACCCTGCGGCGTGCGCAGGAACGGGATCTTGCCCAGCGGCGAGTCGGCCAGCACGGCCTCGTCGGCGCTGCCGGCGGCCGCCGGCTGCTAGGTGTACTCGATGCCCTTTTCCAGCAGCACCAGCTTGACCTTGTTGTAGTAGTTCGACAGCGAGGTGCCGTACAGCGTGATCATGAAGAAGTCTCCTTGGCCGAAGCCGTCAGTTTAGGAGCGCGGTTGACCAGCGCGGTTGACCAGCGCGATACCCAACGCCACCGCGCCCAGCGCCAGCAGCAGCCGCGGCGTGGCCGGCTCATGCAGCAGCAGCACGCCGGCCAGCAGCCCGAAGACGGGCGTGAGCAGCGTGAACACCGACAGCAGCGTGGCAGGGTAGTGGCGGATCAGCCAGAACCACGTGAGGTAGCTGGCGAAGGTGACGACGACGATCTGAAACCCCATCAGCGAGACAGCCTGCGTCGACAGCGGCAGCGCGGTGCGCTCGCCCGCCACCCAGGCCGCAGCAGCCAGCGCCAGGCCAGAGACCACCAGCTGGTACTGCAGCGCCTGCTCCGGCGCCGCGCGCGACAGGCGGCTGCCGCGCAGAACCAGCGTGGTGGCGCCCCACAGCACCGCGCCCGCGATGCCCAGCGCATCGCCCCACCACTGCTGTGGCCCGCTGGTGGGCGCGTCGAAACCTTCGCCAAAGGCCCAGACCACTCCGGCGAAGGCCAGCATCAGGCCGACCAGCTGCGGCGCACGCAGCCGCTCATGGCGCGCGATCAGCGGCATGCCCAGGGCCACCACGACTGGCGCGAGGTAGATGAAGACGACCATGCGCGAGGCACTGGTGTACTGGAGGCCGACGAAGATGCAGCCGAACTCGGCCGCGAACAGCAGCCCGGCGAGCAGGCCGGCGCGCCCGGTGCCATCGCGGCGCCACAGCACCACGCCGCGCCAGCGGCACCACAGCGCCACCAGCACCGCCGCGCCGAGCGAACGCAGCGCCGCCTGCGTCAGCGGCGGGACCTCGGCGAGCGCCACCTTGGTGACCACCTGGTTGAGGCCCCAGATCAGGCAGCAGCCGACGATCAGCAGCAGCGCGACGGCGTCAAGCCGGGTCTTGCGGTCGTCCGCCGCCTGGGGTTGGGTCATCTGCTCAGTGTGCTTGTGGCCGCGACCGCGCCGGCAGCAGGCTGACCAACCCCAGCGCGGCCAGCCCACCGGCGAGCGTGCCGGCCGCGTGCGCCAGCGGCACGACGGCGATGTCCCAGCCGCCGCCGGCCACCAGCGCCGGGCCCCAGGGGCGCTCGAGAAGCACCTTGACCAGCAGCCCGGCCAGCAGCAGCAGGGCCACCACGCGCCGCCGGCCGCGCGAGCGCAGCGCCAGCGCGGTCACCGCCGCGGCCACACCTGCATGCAGCACGCCGGACAGCCCGCCGTAATGCGCCACCTCGGGCCGCGACAGCAGCGCCAGCTGCGTCAGCGGCCAGGCCAGCGCCCAGGCCAGCGCGACGCGGGCGTCGGCCCCCGACACCCGGCCGAGCGCCACCACCAGCGCGCAGCCCAGCAGGTTGGCCGCCAGGTGCAACGGGCTCCAGTGCACGAAGACGGCAGTCCACCAGCGCCAGGGCTGGCTGGCGGCGAGCGCAGGCTGCCAGTCCAGCGCGACGCTGGGCAGCCACCAGGCGGCCAGCGAACCCGCGGCCAGCGTGCCGCCCAGGGCCGTCCACGCAGTGGACGTCGAACGCGCCGCGCTCATTCACAGGCACTCAGCCGAACACCGCCCGCCACAGCGCCAGCACGGCCTCGCGCGGTGCGGCAAAGTCTGCCGGGTCGAACTGCGTCGGCCGCTCGTCCAGCCGCGCCCGGTGCTGCGCCCGGCGCAAATTGCGGTAGGCATCGGCCGCGGCATGGCCCACGCCTGCGGGCAGCAGGCCCAGTTCATCGGCGCGCTGCAAGAGCGCGATGTTGCCGGCGTTGTCCTGCAGCACCGGATGCTGCGCGGCATGCGCCAGTACCAGCCACTGCACACCAAATTCGACATCCATCATGCCGCCGCGGCTGTGCTTGACGTCGAAGCGGCCGGCCGGCACCGGGCGCGCCGCGCACACCTTCTCGCGCATGCCGGCGATCTCGGTGCGCAGCGCCGCGGGGTCGCGCGCGGCGGCCAGCACGGCGCGGCGCGTGGCCTCGAAGCGTGGCTCGATCTTGCGTTCGCCGGCGCAGAAGCGCGCGCGCGTCAGCGCCTGATGCTCCCAGGTCCATGCCGTGTTGCTGCCGCGGCCGCCCTGGTAGCGCTCGAAGGCGCCGATCGAGGTGACCAGCAGGCCCGAGTTGCCGTTGGGCCGCAGCGCGGTGTCGATGTCGAACAGGCCGCCGGCGGCGGTCTGCAGCGTCAGCCAGGTGATCAGCTTGCGCACGAAGGCGCCGTAGATCTCCTG
>JBBQOR010000485.1:0-2783 GCA_038331055.1 Burkholderiales bacterium | reverse complement strand
CGATCTGCCCCAGCATCTCGCCCACTTCAGGCTGCGCCTGCAGATAGTCGGCCACCACCGCGTCGCGACCGTCCAGCGGGCGCAACTCGCGGATGTAGAAGGGGTTGGGCAGCACGCGCACATCGAACACGTAGTCGGCGTCCAGTGGCACGCCGTGCTTGAAGGCCAAGGACTCGAAGACCAGCGTCAAGGCCGACAGCGAACTGCCCACCAGCCCGCGCACCCAGGCGCGCAGCTGCGCCGGGCGCAGCTGGCTGGTGTCGATGACGGTGGAGATCTCGCGCACGCCGGCCAGCAGCTCACGCTCGAGCTCGAGCGCCTCCATCAGCGCGCGCGAGAGTTCGCCGTGCACATGGCCGGTGGACAGCGGGTGCGGCCGGCGCGTCTCCGAGAAGCGGCGCACCAGCGCATCGGTGCTGGCGTCGAGGAACAGCCGGCGGATGCGCACGCCCTCGCGTTCGAGCTCGTCCACCAGCGGCAGCAGCAGCGGCAGCGAGATCGCGGTGCGCACATCCACCGCCACCGCCACGCGCGAGTTGAATCGGCTGCGCTCGAGGCGGATGAAGTCGCGCAGCAACTCTGGCGGCAGGTTGTCGACGCAGAAGTAGCCTGCGTCTTCCAGCGCGTGCAGCGCGACCGACTTGCCCGAGCCCGAGATGCCCGTGACCAGCACCACTTCGGCCGGCCCGGCGTCGGCGGGGTTGGCCATACCAGCGGGCGTGGCAGCGGACTCGTCGCTCACCGGGGCACCCTGCGGGCTGCGCCCGGCCCCACCAAGCGGGAGCGAAAACCATCGGATGGCCGTATGTTGCTCAAGGCGCCGCCCCGTTGCCCGCGCCCAGCATCGCCTGCGCATGCGCGCGGCTGGTGCTTCCGGCCAGCCGTTCGCCGCCCAGCATGCGCGCGATCTCGCTGACACGCGTTTCGCCGGCCACCGGCTGCACCGCGCTGGTGGTGGCGCCGCCCTGCAGCGACTTGCTGACCACCCAATGCTGGTTGGCGCACGCCGCCACCTGCGCCAGATGCGTCACCGCCAGCACCTGCGTGCTGCGGCCCAGGCGCTGCAGCAACCGGCCCACGCTGTCGGCCACGCGCCCGCCGATGCCGGCATCGATCTCGTCGAAGATCAGCGTCGACGGTGAGCCGGGCTCGACGGCCGACTTCGATCCCATTGCGCCGTTCTGCGCTTGCGCCGTCGTGACGGCGATGGCCAAGGCCAGCCGGGAGAGTTCACCGCCCGAGGCCACGCGCGCCAGCGGCCGCGGCGTGCTGCCCGCATGTCCGGCGACGAGGAACTCCACCGACTCCAGCCCCTGTGCGGCAGGCTCGGCCAGCGGCGTCAGCGCCACCTCGAAACGCCCGCCGTCGATGCCCAGCGTCTGCATGGCGGCCGTCACCGCGGCCGCCAGCGGCGGCGCGGCGCGTTGGCGGGCCGTGCTCGCGCGCATCGCTTCGGCGTGCCACTGCTGCTGGGCATTTGCCGCGGCGGCCTGCAGGGCCTCCAGGTCGACCGCCGACTGCAGCGCGGTGAGTTCCGCGCGCCAGCCCTCGCGCAGCGCTGGCAGCTCGGCCGCCGGCCGGCGCCAGCGCCGGGCCATCGCCAGCCACGCCGCCAGCCGCGAGTCCAGTTCGGCCAGCCGGCCGGGGTCGGGTTCGAGCCGGCCCAGGTACGCGTGCAGCGTATGCGCGGCGTCTTCCAGTTGCGCCAGCGCGCCCTGCAGCACCTCGCCGACAGGCGCGAGCCGGGCATCGAAGCGCGTCACTTCGGCCAGGGCGTCGGCCGCGCGCGAGGCCAACGCGGTGGCCGTGGTCTCGCCCTCGTCGAGCACATCGAGCGCATGGCGCGCCGCGTCGATCAGCGCCTGTCCGTGCGACAGCCGCTGATGCTCTTCATTCAGCGCCTCCCACTCGCCTTCACGCGGGTCCAGGCGGTCGATCTCGGCCAGCTGCCAGGCCAGTCGCTCATGCTCACGCGTGGCGCTGTCGTGCTGCGTGCGGGCGGCTTCCAGCACGCTCAGCCGATCGCGCCAGGCGCGCCACGCCGCCGTCAGCGCGGTGCCGTCGACGCCCGCCTGCACATCGAGCAGCGCGCGCACCGCGCCGGCCTGCGTCAGGCCCTGCCAGGCATGCTGGCCGTGGATGTCCAGCAGCCACGCTGCTGCCTCGCGCAGCTGCGCCGCGGTGGCTGCGCTGCCATTGATCCAGGCGCGGCTGCGGCCCTGATGGTCGACCGAACGGCGCAGCAGCAGCAGGCCGTCGTCGTCGCTGAACCCGGCCTCGGCCAGCCAGACCTGCAGGGCCGCCGGGCGATCGAACTCGGCGCTCACCTCGGCGCGCGCGGCGCCCTCGCGCACCAGCGCGGCGTCTGCGCGCGCGCCCAACGCCAGCTGCAGCGCATCGATGAGGATCGACTTGCCGGCGCCGGTCTCGCCCGTGAGCACACTGAAGCCCGCGTCGAACTCGAGTTCGAGCGCCTCGACGATCACCAGATCTCGGATGAGGAGTCGCCTGAGCATGGCTGCAGGCTAGACCACGCCTTCGTACCAGCGCAGCTTGCGCCGCAGCGTGGCGTAGTAGCTCCAGCCGCGCGGATGCAGAAAGCGCACCGCGTGCGCCGAGCGGCGCAGGCGCAGCTGATCGCCGACCATCAGGCTGGCCACGCTGTGCATGTCGAAGCTGGCGGTGGCGTCGCGGCCGCTGACGATGCCCACGCGCACCTCGCCCTGGTCGGGCAGCACGATCGGCCGGTTGGACAGCGTGTGCGAAGCGATCGGCACCAGCAC
>JBBQOR010000484.1:0-2783 GCA_038331055.1 Burkholderiales bacterium | reverse complement strand
CTGCAGGGCCTGCCCGTGCTGCTGCACCAGACGCAGCCCGACGATGACGAAGAGCACCGGCGTGGCCAGCTGGGCCAGTGTGGTCAGCGCGTGGGGCAACGCCATGCGCTGGGCGAGGAACTCCACCGCCACGCCCACAGTAATCACCGACAGCAGTGTGGCGGTGGGCCAGAAGGCACCGCGGCGCGACTTCCAGTGCGCGCGCAGATAGAACAGCACCGCGGCCAGCGCCTGCAGCGCCAGCAGCGTGTACCAGACCGCGGTGGCGCTGCTCAGCCGCGCGGTGCCGGCGAGAACCAGGGTGACCGGCATCAGCGCGCACTGCGCCGGCAGCGCAATGTCGATCCAGCGGTGGCGCCAGCGCGCATATCGCAGCAGGAACTGCACCGCCGCCAGCGTGACGAAGGGAACCATCGAGGCGAGCAGGAACTCGATCGCCGCCCCGGACAGCGGCACGTCGCGCAGCCAAAGGCGCGACTCCACCACCGCCCAGCTGCACGACAGCGCACCGAAATAGGCCAGATGGCTTTCGCGCCGGTTGATCCAGCCCATGACGAACATGAAGCCGCCCATCAGCACCAGCGTGGCGCTGACCGCTTGCGGCACCCCCACCTGCAGCGCCAGCTGCCGCGTGTGGCGCTGGGACAGCAGCTCGAACGGCCCCACCTCCAGCGCCGACAGCCCGCCACCGCGCGAGCGCGAAGCCACCTGCGCCGGGGGATAGCCGACCACCTGGATGTCCAGCGTATTGCCGTCCTCGCGCAGCAGCGCCGTGGGCAGCACCACCAGCTGCGGGTAATTGCAGTTGTGCGTCAGCGGCTCGCTCATGCGCCCGCCACTGGCGACGCGCTGGCCGTTGAGGAAGACCGCGAAGCTGCTGCACACACGCTCGATGTACAGCGCCAGCAGATCGTCATGGCGCAGCGGGGCCACCGGGCGCAGACCGACGCGGTACCAGACCGATTCGCCCCCGGGGTAGCTGCCGTTGCGCCACTGATCGGGCAGTGTGACCGTGCGCAGGCCCGTGTCGGGGAAGCGTTCAACGGACCCGGTGCTCAGCAGGGCGCTGTCGATGCGCAGCGTCTGCGCCGACAAGGTGCCGGCGGCGATGGCCCACAGCAGCAGGCCTAGAACCCACCGGTGAAGGCAGTGAGGGGGGCGTCGCGCCATGGGTCTTCGATTCTGAACGAGGCCGTCGCATGTGGCGGCGACGACAATGCGGGCTTGTGCCCCCAGTTCCAGCCTGACGCGTGTCCACTCCCCTGTTGCGCCATACCTTCGAGCCGGCCGACAACCTGCGGCTGGCGAATCTGTGCGGTCCGCTGGATGCGCATCTGCGGCGCATCGAGTCGGCGTTCGGCGTGAGCATCGCCCGTCGCGAGGCCAGCTTTCGCGTGCAAGGTTCGAAGCCCGCCGCCACCGCGGCGCTGCAGGCGCTGAAATGGCTCTACGACCAGGCCGCGCAACCTCTGGACGAGGCCCGGCTGCAAGGCGCATTGCGCCATGCGGGTGCGCCGGCCGCCGCGCCCGGCGAGCGCGTGGTGCTGCACACGCGCCACAGCGATCTGCGCGGCCGTACGCCGAATCAGGAGCATTACCTGCGACACATGCTGTCGCACGACCTGAGCTTCGGCATCGGACCGGCAGGCACCGGCAAGACCTTTTTGGCGGTGGCCTGCGCCGTCGATGCGCTCGAGCGCAGCAGCGTGCAACGCATCGTGCTGACACGCCCGGCGGTCGAAGCCGGCGAGCGGCTGGGCTTCCTGCCCGGCGATCTGGCGCAGAAGGTCGACCCCTACCTGCGCCCGCTGTACGACGCGCTGTACGACCTGATGGGTCTGGAGCGTGTGCAGCGGGCCTTCGAGAAGGGGCTGCTCGAGATCGCCCCGCTGGCCTTCATGCGCGGGCGCACGCTCAACCACGCTTTCGTCATCCTGGATGAAGCGCAGAACACCACGCGTGAGCAGATGAAGATGTTCCTCACGCGCATCGGCTTCGGCACCCGCTGCGTGGTGACTGGCGACGTGAGCCAGATCGACCTGCCCAAGGACATGCCCAGCGGGCTGGTCGATGCCGAGCGTGTGTTGCAGGGCGTGCCGGGTGTCGGCTTCACCTACTTCACCGCCAGCGACGTGGTGCGCCACCCGCTGGTCGCACACATCGTGCAGGCCTATGACGCGGCGCGCAGTGGCGGTGGCCCGACGACCTGACCGGACGTGTCGTTGACGTGACGACGTGACGACGTGACGTGACCCCGCGGCCGCCCCTGACCCTGTCGTTGCAGCTCGCCGATGCCCGGCATCGCGCCGAACTGCCGCGGCACCGCGTCGCGCGATGGCTGCGCGCCGCGCTGGAGGCGCCCGCGGCGCTGACCGTGCGCATCGTCGGCGAGGCCGAAGGCCTGGCGCTGAACCGCAGCTATCGCGGCCAGGATCACGCCACCAACGTGCTCACCTTCGAATACGCGCGCGAGCCCTTCATCAGCGCCGACCTGGTGCTGTGCGCGCCGGTGATCGAGTTGGAGGCTGCCGCCGCCGGGCGGCCACTGCAGGCGCACTATGCGCACCTGCTGGTGCACGGCGCGCTGCACGCGCAAGGGTGGGATCACCTGCGCGCGCGCCAGGCGCGGCAGATGGAGGCGCAGGAGACGGCAGTGCTCGCTGCGCTCGGTTTCGCCGACCCCTACGCGCGCCAGGCAAGCCCGGCATGAAAAAGGGCTCTCGAAGGAGCCCCCGATGAGCCTGGGCCGCAGAAGTCCTTGGCTCAGCGCACGGTCATGTACT
>JBBQOR010000483.1:0-2785 GCA_038331055.1 Burkholderiales bacterium | reverse complement strand
ATTCAGAAGCGCTGTGGGCGCTGCTGCGCGGGCGGCCCTGGGTCGCACAACGCGTGCTGGTGGTGCGTGGCGAGGAAGGCCGTGACTGGCTGGCCGACACGCTGCGCGGGCTGGGTGCCGATGTGGGTTTCGTCAACGCCTACCGGCGGCTGGCACCGCAGCCCGACGCGGCCGGCGTGGCGCTGCTGCAGGCCGCATTGGCTGCGCCCGCAGCGCACTGCTGGCTGTTCAGCAGCAGCCAGGCGGTAGCGCATCTGCGCGCTTTGGCGCCGAGGGCCGACTGGCGTGCTGCCCTCGCGCTGGCCACGCATCCGCGCATCGCGCAGACCGTGCGCGCAGCCGGCTTCGGCCACACGCGCGAGTGCGCGCCGACGCTGGCGGCCGTGGTGCAGGGGCTGCACGCCGTGGCCGCGTGGGGCGGGGCCACCCCGGTGGTCGATCGCTAGAATTCGTCGCTTCGTGTCCGACGCCCCTGCCACTTCCGCGCCCGCTGCCGACGCAGGGCCGTTGCCCAATGCCCCGGTGCCGGCCGCTGCGGCGCCCGCCCCGCCGGCACCCGGCCACGGCCGCTGGATCGCCGCCGGCGCGATGCTGCTGGTGGCGCTGGCCAGCGCCGCTGTCGTGATGGCCTGGAATACCCAGCAGCGCCTGAAGGCGCTGGAAGGCGAGCTGGTGCGTCGGCAGGACGAAAGCGCCGCGCTGGCCACCGAGTCGCGCACGCTGGCGAGGCAGGCGCAGGACGTGGCGCGCGAGTCTTCGGCGCGGCAGGCGCTGCTCGAAGCCCGGGTGGCCGAATCGGCGATGCAGCGCAACCAGCTGGAAGACCTGATCCAGTCGCTGGCCCGATCGCGCGACGAGAACGTGCTCGCCGATGTCGAGACAGCCATCCGCGTCGCACTGCAGCAGGCAGCGATCACCGGCAGCGCCGAGCCGCTGCTGCTGGTGCTCAAGCAGACCGATGAGCGGCTGGCGCGCTACAACCAGCCGCGTCTCGAGCGCGTGCGTCGCGCGCTGGCGGCCGATCTCGACCGCGTGAAGGCGGCCGGCGTGTCCGACATCGCGGTGCTGACGATCCGCCTGGACGAAGCCGTGCGCATGGTCGACGAGCTGCCACTGCTGGTGCAGCCAGAACGCCGCGCCAGTGCGCCGACCGGCGACGGTGCGGCGCCAGCGCCGGTGGCTGGCGGCGTGTTCGGTGGCGCGTTCGGCGACACCTTCGCAAAAAGCTGGCAGCCCGCGCTCGAACGCGTCTGGTCCGACATGCGGGCGCTGGTGCGCGTGACGCGCATCGAGCAGCCCGAAGCCATGCTGGTGGCGCCCGAGCAGGCTTTCTTCCTGCGCGAGAACCTCAAGCTGCGGCTGCTCAACGCCCGGCTGGCGCTGCTGTCGCGTCAGTTCGAAACCGCGCAACTGGACCTGCGGGACGTGCAGGCGGCGCTGGATCGTTACTTCGACCGCAGCTCACGGCGCGTGGTGGCCACCAGTGAGCTGGTGCGCCAGGTGTCGGCGCAGGCGCGCATGGTGGCCGTGCCGCGGCCCGACGCCACGCTGGCGGCAATCGCCGCCGCGTCGGCCGGCCGCTAGCGCAGGCGCGGCAGGGCTTCGCGGTGCGCAGCGTCGTCTGGCTGGTCCTGCTGTTCGTCGTCGCCGTCGTGGCCGCCACCACGCTGGGGCGCAACGACGGTCTGGTCAGCATCTTCTGGGGCGGGTGGCGCACCGACATGTCGCTCAACCTCTTCGTGCTCGGACTGGTGGTCACGGTGGCGCTGCTGGTGACGGCTTTCCTGTCGATCAACGTCCTGCTGACACTGCCGCGGCGCGCACGCGAGTGGCGCGCGCTGAGCCGCGAGCGCCTGGCCCAGGCGGCCTTGCGCGAGTCGCTGGCCGAGACCTTCGGCGGCCGCTACAGCCGGGCGCACAAGGCCGCGTTGAAGGCGCTTGCCGCGCACGAGGACGCCGAGTCGCTGAAGACCGACACCGAGTTCGTCACCCTCGCCCATCTGCTGGCGGCCGGCAGCCTGCACAAGCTGCAAGACCGTGGCAGGCGCGACGAGCGGCTGCAGCGCGTGCGCCGGCTGGCGCGCAAGCCCGGCAGCGGGCGCAGCGCCGACGACGGCGTGCGGCTGCTGGCCGCCGAGTGGGCGCTGGATGACGGTGATGCCGGCCGTTCGCTGGCACTGCTGGCTGAGATGCCGCCGGGCCTGGCACGGCGCACGCAGGCGCTGCGGCTGAAGCTGCGCGCGGCCCGGTTGGCGCGCCAGCCCGTGCAGGCCCTGGCCACCGCGCACCTGCTGGCCAAGCACCAGGCCTTCTCGGCCGTGGCGGCGCAGGGGCTGCTGCGCTCGCTGGCCTTCGAGGCGCTGGACGGCGCGCTCGATGCTGACCAGTTGCGCGGCCTGTGGGACCAGCTCGAGCCGGCCGACCGCCTCGATCCGCATGTGGCTGCGCGCGCCGCGCTGCGCGCAGCGGCGCTGGACGCCGCCGCGGACGGCCGCACATGGCTGCGCCCGTTCTGGGATCGGCTGGCCGAGCACGACCGCGACGTGCGCGAGCAGCTTGCCGCCGCGCTCACGGCGTGCGCCAAGGGTGTCGGGGCTGACTGGCTGCCGCGCCTGGAGATGGCGCTGCAGGCGCACGCGCACGAGCCCGCCGTGGCCGCCGTCGTGGGCGAGGTGTTTGCCGAGCGCGGCTTGTGGGGCAAGGCGCGCCGGCTGCTCGAGCAGGCCGCTGCGGCCCCTGCGCTGCCGGCACCCACCCGCCGCCGCTCCTGGCGTCGCCTGGCCCA